>CAZVCQ010000006.1:0-22257 GCA_964626085.1 uncultured bacterium | reverse complement strand
AGAGCTAGCAAATGCCGCCTAAGAAACTGTCCAGCAAATCGGGGGCAGTCCAACTCTATGACGCGCCCCAATATACCAGCTACGCTGAAGTGGTAGGTGATTACATGTTTGTGGGTTGTCGTCAATTGTCCATAGTAGACATTACCGACCCAACCAACCCAGCAGAAGCTGGGCACTACAACATGAACGGGCGGAGTATTGCTGGCAACATCACCCTTGCCAATGGCTATGTTTACTCGCCGACCAGCGATAGCGGTCTATACATTTTCGAGTCTCCGTACTATGCGGTGGGAGTCGAGGAAGACACACGGCCTGCAGCTTCGCGCTCACAGCCGAGCGCCAGAATTGTCCGGGGAGCTCTGTTCTTGTCGGAAGACCGAGGGCCGAAGACCGAGGACCGGGCAGCGCTCATGGACGCGGCGGGGCGGAGGGTAATGGAGTTGCATCCGGGCCCGAACGATGTGCAGCACCTGAGCCCCGGCGTCTATTTCATCAGCAGTCCCGGGTCAGTGGAGAAGGTACTCCTGACGCGATAGGTCAAGGTAAAGGCTAAGGTGAAGGTGAAGGCAAAGGTGAAGGCAAAGGTTAAGGTTAAGGTCAAGGCCATGACCGAGGACGGATGACCGATGACGGAAGACGGAAGACCGACGAAGGACGAGATGACCAAGGACGAAGAGACGAGGGACGTGGTGGCAGTTTCGACCTCTACCTCTACCTCTGCCTCTACCTCTTCAGACTCCTGGGATCTGGTGATCCGCCCCCACCGCAAGTGGTTCGACCTCAAACTGGGCGAGCTCTGGCACTACCGCGACCTCGTTATGCTCTTCGTCCGCCGGGACTTCGTGTCGCTCTACAAACAGACGATTCTCGGTCCCCTCTGGTATCTCATCCAGCCGTTGCTCACAACCATAACCTTCACCATCGTGTTCGGCAGGATTGCCAAGCTGTCTACCGACGGCCTGCCCCAGTTCCTCTTCTACATGTCCGGGACCGTCATCTGGACCTACTTCGCAAGCTGCCTGACCAAGACTTCCGAGACCTTTGTCCATAATGCTCAGCTGTTCGGCAAGGTTTATTTCCCGCGCCTTGCCGTCCCGGTTTCAATCCTCATCTCCAACCTCATCGCCTTCTCCATCCAGTTCATCTTCTTCTTGGCGTTCATGGGCTACTTCGCCCTCCGCGGCGCCCAACTCCACCCCAACTGGTGGATTTTCGCCACCCCCTTGCTCTTGCTGCTGATGGCTGGCCTGGCGCTCGGATTTGGCACCATCGTCCTGGCCTTGACCACGAAGTACCGCGACCTCCGGTTCCTGGTCCAGTTCGGAGTCCAGCTTCTGATGTACGCCACTGCTGTTGTATACCCGGTCTCAGCCATTCCGGCCCGTTTCCAACCCCTGCTCAGGGCGAATCCGATGACCTCGGTCATCGAGGCCTTCCGCTATGCATTCCTCGGCGCCGGGACGGTCAGCCTTGGCGGACTCGCCTATAGCTTCGGATTCATGGTTGTCATCGTGGCTGTCGGGGCAGTCATCTTCAATCGGGTCGAGGCGACGTTCGTGGACACACTATGATGACAAGGTTAAGGCTAAGGCTAAGGTTAAGGCCGGGGGCCATCGGCGACAGGGCATGTCCGACCACGGCCAGGGGCACGACACTGGTTGCGATATCGGGGACAACGGTACAAGCAGTCTCACAGATTACGGGAGGAATCATGTGCCCAGCGACGCACGGGGTAATGGGTGGGACTACGGGGAGAGTAGTCCGGCACACGACTTACCACGCAGCCGGGAAAGCAATCGGCCGAGTAACCGGGGAAGCTGCGAAGGAAGTTCTCCGGGGAACCGAGGACGGAATGGCCCTCTGGATGATGGCCGGGATTGCCCTCCCAACGAGGTACCACACAACAGTCAGTACGACTCTGCAGACGACCGGGGGGGGCGGGGGGGCAAGTCTGGCCCTGGCACCTAACGTCTTAGCCCTGAAGGAGATAGCCCGAAAAGGCGGTTCGGACAAATGATACAAACCTGTCTCATTACGGCTGACCGCCTGATCTCAACCTCAGCCTGTTCTGTTCTCTCAACCTCCGCTGTTTCTACAGGGGCGAAGCCAACCTTGACCTCAACCTCTTTTTGACATGACCGTCATCTCAGTCGAGAATCTGAGCAAGTCCTATCGCCTTGGCCAGATCGGCACCGGTAGACTTGTCGACGACTTAAAGGTCTGGTGGGCGAAAGCAAGAGGCAAGCCGAATCCCCTGCTCAAGATCGGTCAGAAGGACCATGGCAACCGCGATGGCGAGACAATCTGGGCGCTCAAGGACGTCAGCTTCGAGGTCAAGCAGGGCGAAGTTCTGGGAATCATCGGTCGCAACGGTGCCGGGAAGAGCACGCTGCTCAAGATACTCACCGGCGTGACTGCCCCGACCAGCGGTCAGATCAAAGCCAAGGGCCGGGTCGCAAGCCTGCTGGAAGTGGGCACCGGCTTTCACCCCGAGCTGACCGGCCGCGAGAACATCTACCTGAACGGTGCTATCCTTGGTATGAAGAAGACGGAGATTGCCCGCAAGTTTAATGAGATTGTAGCCTTCTCCGAAGTGGAGCAGTTCATAGATACTCCGGTCAAGCGATATTCGAGTGGAATGTATGTCCGTCTTGCTTTCGCGGTGGCGGCCCACTTGGACCCGGAAATCCTGCTGGTGGACGAGGTGCTGACCGTAGGCGACGCGGCATTCCAGAAGAAGTGCCTTGGCAAGATGGGAGATGTAGCCAGGGGCGGGCGGACCGTGCTGTTCGTGAGCCACAACATGGCAGCTGTCAAGAGACTCTGCCCTTCGACGGTTCTGCTTCAACAAGGGCAGGTTCTGATTAACTCGTGCACGGACATCGCCGTAGGCCGCTACTTATTTGGCGAGAGGCGTCCTCTTGATGGAAGCTGCCTCTTCGAGCCCGAGGCTGCCCCAGGCAATGGTCAGGTGAGATTGAGAGCGGTCAGGCTGTTGCGTACCGACGGGACGGTCTCCGCGCGCTTCAGGATGGACGAAGGATTCTGCGTGGAAATCGAAGCGGAGGTCCTAGAGAGAGTGACCGACTTCCATCTATATGTGCGAGTCACCGCGCAAGATGGGACTATCGTATTCGGTTCCGGCGATTGGGATGGCCGCCCCGAGCGCACCTTTGCGTCATCGGAGGACCCCGGTCCCTATTGCGCAAAGTGCTATGTTCCACCGCACCTGCTGAACACGGGCTCCTATAGCCTCAGCGTCAGTGGGGCGATTCCACTGAGATATGACATGTTCAATGAAGAAGGGCTGTTGGACTTCGAAATCAACGAACTCGGGGGTGCGGGAGGGTCCGTGAGCCTGAACCGCCTCGGTTTTGTGCGTCCACTCTTGCGTTGGGACGTGGACCGCCGAGGAATCTTGAGGACATGACCTCCGCTCTTTGGGGATGCGTTGAGAACCCGTACAGGATTCTCCGCTTGGGCGATACGGCTTGATTCGTGCAATGTTCTGCCGCATTAACAGAGGTTTAAGGAGATATCTCGGGCTGTTCATGCCACGGTTGTCCACGCCGATGTCTCTCCGGGAAGGCTCCGGAGGCGTTACTGGTTCGTTCTGCTAGAATGATTGCGTTCAAGCCCGAAGCGACTGTCTTCTGTCTGACGCACGAACTAATGAGGCAGACTGCGGCCAGGGAACGATGGCTGCTCAGCCTGATCGGAGTGCGAATCGTGCGGCAAGGATGGGTGAAACATATTTTGGAGCCGGTTGCCGGTTTGCGGGTACTGCTACGAGTCGAGAAAATCGAACGCGTCGGTCAGGGCAGCCGACTCATGGATTCTGATCCAGGATGAAGGTCATCGTCTCTGGCGACCTATGCCTGAGCGGCGAGCCCGAGAAGCTCGTGCTTGCGACGTCCGACTTCGACTTCTGGGAGGGGATTGACTCGTTGGCAGGCCGTGATTCGGTCGTCGTGGCCAATGTTGAATTCGCATTGACTGCGAGAGGGCAACCCAAGCCCTACAAATGGGCAACGTTGCGAGCATCTCCAGCATGTGTGGGTGCCCTGAAGCGAATGCAGGTTGCCGTGGTGGGGAACAACCATATTTCCGACTATGGAGATGTGGGAGCTCAAGACACCGTCGATTGCCTGGCGGATGCGGGCATCACGACGGTTGGGTATGGTGCCAACCTCGAAGCCGCACTCAGGCCTGCCGTCGTGGAGCAGAACGGGGTCCGGATGGCAATCCTGTCGCTGTCTTGTCCTACTACCAACGGCGAGAACCTGGCAACCCACACTTCGGCAGGAGTTGCGCCGCTCAGCCCGGACCTTCTCAGAACGAGCATTACCGATGCGCGCTCCAGGGCCGACGCCCTGCTGGTGTATCTTCATTGGGGAGTGGAACAGAGCCATGATCCGGTTCCGGATCAAATACGACTTGCACACCGAGCGGTTGAATGGGGAGCCGATGCTGTCGTCGGCTGTCATGCCCATGTAATCCAGAGCTATGAGCGCTACCAGGGTCGCTGGATATTCTATGGACTGGGGAATTTCCTCTTCGGTCCCATTGACACACTGCAATTGCTGCCCGATGGTTCTCATCAGCGAGGGAGGCAGGAGCAGGCGTCCGTAAACCGGGAGTCGCTGGCCATCCAGTTCCGAATCAGGCCTGATAGCACTGAGGGCCGATTGGAGCTGGAAGCAATTCACCCCCTCGTTTTCGGGCGGGACTATGTCCCGCGCCCGATCGCGCGAGATTACCTCAAAGCGGATTTGGATCGGGCCAACAGTCGCCTGATGCGCTATGCCGAGCTGCACCAACAGGCATTGCGACGCAACACAGACCCGGTATTCAGAGCAATACCGTCCAAGGGAGGAAAAATGGGCTACTTCTATGGCTCCGAGCCAATACGGGATGCTGACGTTCAGTCTCCTTTCAGGCGCCACCTGCGAAGACTGCGACGGACATTTGGTAGAGGCCTCCATTTGCCGGGCAGGTAGCTGATGCGATACACGATCGCAATTCATCCGTCCGACTACACTGACCGCGACAAGCCGGAGTTGTGCGACGCCTCTTCGCCTCGCTGGTCTACGCTGCTGGAGGCGGCCGGACACGAAGTACGATGGGTGGACGTACGCAGGTCCGACATCCTCGAACAGCTACAGGGGTGTGACGGTTTCATGTGGCGCTGGGGACACTTCGGAGGCATGTCCCGCATCGCGCGACGTCTGCTGCCCGTTATTGAATCTCACATGGGTCTGGTTACGTACCCGGACCAGAATACGTGTTGGCACTACGACGACAAGATAGCTCAGGCGTATCTCCTGAAGGCCAGGAGAATACCCGTGCCGGAGACCTGGATCTGGTTTCAGCGGGACGCAGCCAAAGCGTGGGCGGCGAACGCATCCTATCCTATGGTTCTCAAGCTGGCCACCGGCTGCAGTTCCACCAACGTGCGGTTGGTGCGTGACCCCTCCGAGGCGAATGTTTGGATAGATCGCATCTTCAGGCGGAGGCTCACTACTTTGGAGGAAGGGCAGTTCCGTCCGCTTCCTTGGGGGCGGCGAATAAGAGCCGCCGCCAGCGTTCTTCGCCATGGAACGCCGCCGTTGCCATGGGACGACGGATATGAGCCGCAGAGCGGCTATGTGTTGTTCCAGGAATTTCTGCCCGGTAACGATTTTGACACGCGCGTGACAGTGATAGGGAATCGCGCCTTCGCGTCACGTCGACTGAACCGCCCGGGAGACTTCCGCGCGAGCGGCGGCGGAAGATCGGACTTCGACCCGAAGCAGATCGACGAGCGGTTCGTGCGCCTGGCATTTCTGACTGCCCGGTCCCTGGCCAGTCAGAGTTGCGCAATTGACGGGCTCTACAAGGAAATGACGCCGGTAGTCGGCGAAATCAGCTACACCTATCCCAGTTGGGCAGTGCAGTTTTGCCCTGGGCACTGGCGACTGGACGGCTCGTCGGATCGCGGCGACCTCGCATGGATACCCGGGCAAAAGTGGCCGGAAGAAGCCCAGGTGGAGGATTTCCTCTGTCGGCTTGACTCAAGAGCCGGGCCTGGAAATGACGGCGAGGCACATCCGGAGCCCCGCGGTGGCGCACTCTCAGCGCCTGACCGATGAGAATACTCGCTATCACTGACTGCTACCCGCCCTACCATATGGGGGGATTCGGTCTTCGTGCGAAGGAACTCCTGGACCGGCTGCGAAAACGCGGCTACAGCATAGCTGTGATTACGACGAGACTGCCGCGCGGCGAGAGGAATCGGCTGCCACCGGAAGAGGATATCTTCAGAAGGCTCTCGAGACCGGAGGAGCCCGTAGGCTGGAGTACGAGAATCATAGATGAGATTAGAGACGTCACATTCATCAAAAGGAAGGTTGACTCGTATCGCCCCGACCTCATCTATCTTCTGCACATCTGTGACCTAACCAAGACCTTGTTTCCATACCTCGCCGATTGCGATATTCCGATAGTGTACGACGAGGGCACAATCGGCATGCCCTACTCATACGGCCGCCATGGTTTTTGGTTCCGTATGGTCGAGCGCAAGACCACTTCGAAGGCCAACGCCTTGGTGAAGCCGATCCTGATTAATGCGTGCTGCGCGGTCAGTGGCGGCGCTCTCAAGAGGAAGTGGTCGTGGCCGGCGAATATGCGGGGCTACTTCAATACCGAGTGGGGCCGCCAGAATGCGAAGGCAGCGGGCATGCCCACCGAGGGCAGCACGATCATCCCGTCCGGCCTGAATACCGAGCTGTTCGGATTCGCTCCGAGAACCGCAGTCAGGCTTCCGCCGAGTATTGTCCTCCCCGGAAGGATCGAACCGGAAAAGGGCCAGACAGACGCCGTTCGTCTCCTGGCGGCGCTGCATCGGAGAGGCATTGCTGCACGACTGACTTTGTTCGGGCATGTACGCGTTCCGTCCTACCTGCAGGAGATTGAGAAGGACGTCCAGGACCTGCGTCTGGCCAGGGATGTGGACATAACACCCACCATGCTCGACTATGAACAGCTACCCGCGATCTACCAGCAGGCTGACGTCTGCTTTTTCCCGAGCTACTGGAAGTCCGGCCTGTCCCGTGTGCCGCTGGAGGCAATGGCCAGCGGCTGTGCTGTTATCTCGTACGGCAATGAAGGTTCTCCCGAGATCATCCGGAACAACGAGACCGGCTATCTCATCCCGGAGGGCGATGTCGAGGCCGCTGCCAACCTGATAGGTGACCTTATCGCGCATCCGGCTACCTATCGCAGTGTCACCGAGAAAGCCCGCGCCATGGTGGAGAGTCGGCACTCGCTGGAGCCGTACGTGGATAAGATCGAGGCCTTTCTGCTCGAGGCGGTCAACTCATGACCGGCAGTTGCCGACCAAGGACGGGGCCGTGACAAAGGACACGGCGACGGCACCTTTGGTCAGCATCTGCTGCGCCACGTACAATCACGAGAAGTACCTTGCCCAGGCGCTGGAATCTTTCCTGATGCAGAAGGTCAGCTTCCCCGTCGAGATTGTCATCGGGGATGACTGTTCGACTGACAGCACGCCGCAGATCGTACGAGACTACGCCGAGCGGTTCCCGGAGCTGGTCAGGGTGATAACCTCGGAGTCGAATGTCGGGGTGTCACAGAACGCTTTCCGGATTCGGGCGGCGGCGAAGGGCAAGTACATCGCCTTGTGCGAAGGCGACGACTACTGGACCGACCCTTACAAGCTGCAGAAGCAGGTAGATTTCCTGGAGAAGAACCCGGAGTTCACGGTCGCCAGCCACTGGGTCAAGAACGTGGATGGTTCGGGCGAACTCCTTGAGAAACAGGTCTTCACCGGAGAGAGTTGTCCGGAGGTGTTCGGGGTGGAGCATGCTGTCCAGGGCACGCCAACCCACATGAATTCCTGGCTGTTCCGAACCAGTGCGCTGCGGGCAATCCCGCAGCCGAAGATGGACCTGGTACTCAGGCTACCTGCTCACGACGAACCACTGTTGCTTCTGCTTCTGGCGCAAGGGAAGGGCTTCTGCTTTCCCGAGACAATGGGCGTGTGGCGCTTTCACTCCGGCGGCTATTGGTCGCCGCGTTCGGAGCTGAACCGGCGGTTCGCGTTGCTTCAGTACTTCTACTCGCTCCCGACATTGCTCAATGGTGAAGTCGGCCCCATGCACCGCACCGCAGTCGCGAATCAGATCAAGAGGGGCGAAGAGAGAGTGGCATGGGCCGTTGTCCATGGTTCAGGTCCCTTTGCCACGTTCAAGCTGCTTCGGATGATGAAAGAGAGTGAGCTGGTCCCAGGCGGTCGAATCCCGACCTTGCTGGGTCGGGTGGCGTTTCGGGTTGCCACCGATATCGCGACCTGCCCCAGGGCTCTCGGCGGCCGGGCGCTCCGCAGTATGGGGCTGCGCTGATTCGGGCATGCTATGGCAAGGTTGAAGTCCACCAAGACAGAGTCACCGCGGGCTGTCCGGTCCCAAACGGACCGCATCGATCTGAAGCGGTTTGAAGAGCCGATATACGTGACCCGCCCCTATCTGCCTCCGATTGAGGAGTTTGTTGCCGGACTTCAGGGAATCTGGGATAGCCGGTGGCTGACAAACAACGGGCCGGTGCTGCAGCAGTTCACCGGCCAGTTGAGCAGCTACCTCGGGACGGACAATGTCTGTCTGTTCAATAACGGGACCCTGGCGCTCCAGCTTGGCCTGCAGGGGATGGGGATTTCGGGGGAAGTGATTACTACACCGTTCACTTTTGTCGCCACCACCCATACGCTCTACTGGAACAAGCTCAGGCCGGTGTTCGTGGATATAGAGCCGGACTATTACACGCTTGACCCGGAGAAGGTCGAGGCCGCAATCACGCCCCGGACTTCGGCCATCCTGGCCGTCCACGTGTTCGGCTATCCTTGCAGGTTGAAGGAACTGGCCGACATCGCCCGGCGCCATGACTTGAGGCTCATCTACGATGCCGCGCACGCGTTCGGAGTCGAGATCGACGGCAGGTCTCTCGCCCATTACGGTGACATGAGCATGTTCAGCTTCCACGCGACCAAGCTCTACCACTCGATTGAAGGCGGGATGCTGACTTTCCAGGACGCAGGGCTCAAGCAGACATTCGACTACCTGAAGAACTTCGGGTTCAAGAACGAGGTCAAGGTCGTGATGCCGGGCACCAACGCCAAGATGAACGAGATGCAGGCGTTGATGGGCATGCTGGTGTTGCAGCATCTGGACGAACTGATTGAGAAGGGGCGCGCGATCGAGGCGGTCTACCGGGAAAGACTGGCCGACGTGCCGGGTATCCGCATCCCGCCGCCGCAACCGTCCAGTGTTCGCTACAACTACGGGTATATGCCGGTAGAGGTTGATGAAACGAGATTCGGGATGAACCGGGACCGGCTCTACCGGGAATTGAAGAAGCTCAATATTCACGCGCGGAGATACTTCTATCCGCTGGTGCCGGACTTCGCGTGCTATCAGAACGTCCGGACCCGCGACCCGCTTGTCGTTGCGAGGCGAGTGGCCAGGACGATTCTGACGCTGCCGACGTATCACGCAATATCGGAAGAGACAGTCGAGAGAATCTGTCGCTATATCGGCGAGTTGCGATCATCCGCCGGTTCAAGAGCATGAGACTCGGCATCATGCAACCCTACTTCTTCCCGTACCTGGGATACTTCGACCTCATCCACCGAACCGACCGATGGGTCGTGTTCGACACGGCGCAGTACATCAGGCACGGATGGGTCAACCGGAACCGGATTCTGCACCCCAATTCCGGCTGGCAGTACATCACCGCTCCACTTCGGAAGCACCACCGGGATTCCGCGATAAAGGACATCCTCGTCAAGGAGGGAAAGGACTGGCGCGACCGGGTGCGCGGTCAACTGGTGCACTACCAGAAGAGAGCCCCGTACTACACCGAGGTAGCCGAACTGGTACGGCACTGCCTTGACAACGACGAATCATCACTCGCGCGGTTGAACGTCGCGATACTCGATAAGGTGTGCGGGTTTCTCCAGATACCGTTCCGATATGAGTTCTTCTCAGGTATGAAACTCGACCTGGGTCCGGTTGACGGACCGGGCGATTGGGCGCTCCGCATATCCGAGGCACTCGGGGCGAGTGAGTACGTGAACCCGCCCGGGGGAGAAGTTCTGTTTGACAAGGCGAAGTTCGAGGCAGCCGGCATCAAGCTGACGATTCAGCGGTTCGAGAACATGACCTATCCATGTGGCGGGTATGAGTTCGAGCCGGCGCTGTCAATCGTCGACGTGCTGATGTGGAACTCACCCGCTGCTGTTGTTCGTCATCTGGCTGAGCCTGCTGAGCGCGAGGAGTCTGGCGTGCGACCTCCAGGATTGCAGAGTCAAGAATGAGCCCCACCGACATCACATGTGAGCCGAGCAAGTCGAACAGGCCGATGAATGCCCGCACGGGGGACCACGCTGGCCATCCTGAGACCCGGGAACAGACCACGATGAGAGAGGAATTCGGCGCGTCGTCCATCGATCTTGACACGATATCCTACGACGAGATCAGCGATCCCGCCGTAATGAGCAAGAGTCCGCTGGTCAGTGTCTGGATGATAACATACAATCACAAGCCCTATATCGCGCAGGCGATAGAGGGCGTCCTGATGCAGAGGACGAGCTTCCCATTTGAATTGGTGATAGGCGAGGACTGCTCCACGGATGGGACGCGCGAAGTCGTGCTGGAGTGTCAGAAGAGACATCCGGAGACCATCCGTGTCATTACGTCCGAGCGGAATGTTGGCATGCAGTTGAATGAACTTCGTACCGACAAAGCCTGCCGTGGGAAGTACATCGCCTATTGCGAAGGAGACGACTACTGGCACCACCCGCTCAAGCTGCAGAAGCAGGTGGATTACCTTGAGTCACATCTGGACGTGGGGTTGGTGTACACAGGCATGGATATCCTCCATGATGAAACTGGCGGCCGAATACCCTGGGTTCCGAAGCCTGACGACTATGATAGTCAGGGTGATACATTCACTCGACTGATTACGTCGGAATACGGTCCTGGTACTCCGACTGTTTGCGCAAGAAGGGAGCTCGTGGAGTCAGTCAAGCGGGCGAACACGGAGTTCTCTGACCCGGAGATCCGAGGGACCACAACCGCCCTCTGGTTGGAGTTGTCACGGATCACTCCCTTCAGGCTCATCAATGAGTCAATGGCAACGTATCGGGTGCTGCCGGAGTCCGCTTGTCACTCCAAGAGCTGGGAGAAAGCGGTCCTGCATGCACGATTCAACTATGCCTTGAGGTTGCACTACATCCAGAAATACCGCTGTCCGGAAGGAGTTGAACGCAGAATCCACTCCGAATGGAATACGCGTCTTCTGCGGCTGGCCGCGTGGTCTTCGGACAGCAGGCTTGCCGCAGAGTCCTTGAACAGCTTGAAGAGCCTCCTCATCCCGCTGCGTTCTATTCACTACGTCGATTTCTTCTGCGCAACCACTCGGCTCGGACCATTCGTTTACCGCTGGATTATGCGTCCGTACGGGGGATTCAGGCGTCGGTTCGTGCGGAATCGCAGTTGAATGCGTTCCAAGTATCAGTCGTCATCTCCTTCCATCTGTGATGAGTTCAGCTATGATGTTGGGGAGTGTCTCTCCGACCATCATGATGCCCGAGCAAACTACCGAAGGATGGCTGCGATACTGAGGGGCCTTCCCAACACGAGAGCATGAAAGACGAAGGGAGAGGGGCGAATCCGCCATTCCTGTTTACCGGCGTTTCCCTATGAGCGCGTCGCTGCCCAGGATTCTGTTTGTGAACAACACCTGCAGCCTTTCGGCGGGCACGACTCGGAGTCTTCTCCTGATTCTGAAGTACCTGCACAGGGGTTACTCCTTAGACGTTGCAGCTCGTCCCGATTCCGACGGGCTGCCGGCAGCCCTTTTCGAAAATGAGATTCCGTTCCACCCTTTGGGATTCCTTCCTTTCGCCTCTTTTCGCAGAATGGTCAGGTTGATACGAGGGCGGGAGTATGACCTCGTTTACGCCAACGGTCTGGGAAACGTGACTCGCGAGAGCTTCTGGGCGGCCAAGCTCACGCGGCGACCATTCGTGTGGCACATACGTGAGCCCCTCAGATTCAGAAGGTCCGCCTGGACGGTCAGATTCTCTGATGCAGTTGCCGCCAACTCGCATTACACCGCTCAGAGGGTTATCTCCGTGGCCGGCTTCCAGACACCGGCAGTCATACCGAACGGAATCGAGCCGAACCAACCCGGAGTAGACCGCGCAAGAACCAGGGAGGCACTCCTGCAAGAACTCCGCTGGCCGGCAGATTCCTTTCTGATGCTGAATCTTGGTTGGCTCTGCGCGCGCAAGAACCAGATGGATGCCATAGAGACAGCTCGTCTTGTCACCGAACGATACCCCGAAGCTCGGCTCGTTTGCCTGGGCGCACCGGCAGAGGACGGCTATGCGGAAGCACTGAAGGAACGGATCAGCCGGGATGGCCTCTCCGAGAAAGTGCGTCTCCTGGGCTTCAAACCAAACCCATCTGACTATCTGCAGTGCGCCGACCTTCTTCTCCACACCGCTGTCCGCGAACCCCAGGGCAGGGCCGCGCTCGAAGCCATGGCCGCTCGATTGCCCGTGGTGGCGTACGGGGTAGGCGGGTTGCCAGAGGCCGTGCTCGATGACGAGACCGGATTCCTAGTACCGGTTGGGGACGTCGCTGCCGCCGCCGAGGCTGTGGGTCGACTGATTGCCGACCCCGAACGCCGCCGGAGGATGGGCGAAGCTGGGTACGCTCGGGTGATGCAGCACTTCACCGCCGAGGCCACGGCTCGTCTTGTAGACGATCTCATCCAAACCGTTCTCGCTAGGCGACCGCAGGCTGGGACCAATGACAGACCAACTTGACCCCACTTCACTCTCAGCGCGCGGCCCGCGGGAGTCCGTCGGACTGAGCGAAGCGCGATGATTCGCCGTGGAAGGCCGATTCGGGTCGTGCACGTCATGCGGAGTACGTTCGGGCGGCGCTTCAGCGGGCACGCCCGCTACGTGTTCTCACTGCTCAGCGGCTGGCGAGACCCAGACGTAACACTGGACTTGTGGGGGACGGACGTGAAGCCGGTCAACATGAACAGCGGAAACCTCAAATACCAGCTTCCGGAGGGAAAGAGCCTGTGGACCGACGCCAGAGTACAGGGTCGCCTCGGTCTGCTTTGGGGAGCCGCTCGTCTGCTGGCGATGCTCGTGTTCCGGCGGAGAGATTTCGACATCGCGCATTTTCACACCTTGTGGTGGGGCGAGTTACTTAGTCCAGTGGTTCTTCACCTACTCGGGAAGAAGGTTGTCTATACGATAAGTCTGGATGGATCTGACAACCCCGGCACGATTGCCGCACGCCGGGGTACGTTGGGGCTGAACCTCTATCGTCGGTTCGATGGTGTCGTTGCCCTGTCCCCGGCGTTGGCCGAGGATTGCCGGAAATACAGCGTCGCCAATACGCTCTGCCTTCCCAACTTCCTTGCGATTCCCGAACTGGAGGCCGGGCGGAACGAGAGCCTGCGGGCTGCCATGAGAGCCCGTCATCAGATTCCGCCGGAAGACCCGGTTCTGCTGTTCATCGGTTCCGCCATCCGGCGGAAGGGTCTCGACATCCTCGTCGGAAGCTACATTCGGATTGCCGGAGAACACCCGCGTACGTGGCTTATTCTGGTGGGACCGAACGACAGAAGCGCTGTCGCAGGCTTCGATGTTTCGTATGTGGCCGAGCAGCGACGCAGGCTCCACGAGGCCCACCTTTCCGAACGGGTCATATGGACCGGCATGGTTACCGACGAGCGCGAACTTGTCGGCTACTACAGCGCCGCCGACGTTTTTGTCTTCCCGACCCGGAGAGAGGGTCTCGGCAACGTACTCGTCGAGGCGGCGGCGGCGGGACTACCGGTCGTGGCTACGAATCTGCCGGGTATCACCGATGCCGTTGTCACGGACGGAGAGAGCGGTTTTCTTGTCCCACTGGACGACGTCGGTGCGTTGGCCCGGGCGGTCGAGCGGCTCATTTCCGACCCAGCGCTACGCGCGACAATGGGCGCGTCAGCACGCGCCCGCTCGCACTTGTTTGGCTTTGATGCTTACTGCAGTCGCCTCAGGGATTTCTACCTGCACGTCATGGGGAACAAGACCTAGATGCCGAGGACTTCTGCGCTCGGTGGTGGGGTTCTCGGAGGAGTCGGGAGAGGACATCGGTATTAGCTCGACAGTGATTCCCGGGGCTCGACCGGTCCGGGCAATTCCCGGCCAAGTCCCCCGCGATGTGACCGGTACTCAGGCTGCTCGACGAGGTTCGGGAGTCTGGCTGCGGCTGTTTGAGGTCACACTGGCGTTGTTCCTTGCGGGCTTTCTCCTGGCTGACGTGTACCCGTGGCTGCATCCTTTCAACCGCCTGCTCGGGGGAGTCCTGGCGTTGCTCGCCATCAGCAGTTGGTTGCGACGAAGGGGTGGGATTCCGGCCGAAGTAGCCCTGTTCGGTGCATTTATCGCCTGGGGGGTTCTGACCGGCTTCCTGTCCGCGACGAACCAGAGTTTTGTCCTGGCATACGGCAGGCTACTGTCACAGGAGCTGATCCTTGCGTTCGCCCTTACCGAATACGTCCGCGCACGTGGGTCGCCGACATTCGTTTTCCTCCTGCTGATGGTGGTGCCGCTGTGCATGTTCTGGTACGCTCGTGGCGCCGGGCAACTGGTCACCGCTCAGGAGGGAAGCAAGGGTTCGCGCCTCACGTCTTTCACAGCAAACCCGAACACGGCAGCATCTCTCTGTCTCTACGGACTCTTTGGGGTGGCGTACTTTCTCTGGAACCGGAAGAAACAGGGGCTCGTACTCTGGCCTCTGCTGGCGCTGCCCTTCGCTGCCAGCTCGCTCGTGTTTTCGGGATCGCGAAAAAACCTCGTGTCGGTCGGTGTCTTCGTGCTGATGTGGGCTTTCCTCACCTACGGTAGAGCAAAGAACTCCAGGCTGCGGTCGGTCCTGTCGCTGCTCGTGGTAGCCGCCGCGCTGTACGGGGCCGGCCGCTTCATCGTGGAGAACACTCCCGTGGGCGAGAGGTTTCGTCAAACATCCCTCGATCCCCGCCTAAGTACGGTCCGCTACAATCTATACGAGGAAGGCTGGATGATGTTTCTGGAGTCGCCGTTCCAAGGCGTGGGGCTGGGCAACTTCGTGGCCCACTCTTCAACGGGCAAGTATTCGCACTCCGACTTCATGGAAGTGCTGGCAACGACCGGACTCGTGGGCTTCGTGCTCTACTTCTCGATTTACCTTGTGCTGTGGCGCAGGTTGCGGCGAGTGTTGAGGAGGCACCCGGATGCGACAGCTCGCTATATGGCCGGCCTGTACCAGGCGGCGATCATCACACTGCTGACACTTGGACTGGGTACGCCGAACTTCCTCAGTCCCCTCCACCTGTACGTCATTGGGGTGATGGTCGGACACACGCATGCGATGGAGCAGGGCCTGCGTGGTACTCGTCCCGCCGAAAGCAGAGCGAGCAAAGGTGTGACTTCCTCGCGACCGGTTTCAGCACGCCGGGCCAACAGGTCTTCTCTCTAGACATGGGAGCGTTCGCGCTTCTAGGGGAGTCGGAATCGCTGGGTGAGACTCGGGTGCGCGCTGTCTTTCGACGCAAGGGATTCTCAGAGCCGGCTGAGTTTACCCTCGGCACTGCGAGGCTTCTTCTCTTTCCCAAGCAGATGAGCCCCGTCCGGAACTGGTTTGACACTCAATCAGGGCGCAGGCTGTTCTGCACAGGTACACCGGTCTACAAAGGTCTGGGCTACGCGGACGGCATGGAGGAACTCCTGAGAGACTGGGAATCGGGGAGTGTCATCCGGGAGGAGCTGGTCGGATTCTACTGTCTTCTCTTCTTCGATGGTTCTCGGGTTTCCCTGGCAACCGACCCCTCCGGTTTGTACCACGTCTTCTCGAACGCCGACGGCACCGTTGTTTCGAGCTCACTCCAGGCGGTTCTGGTCGCTGATGGCAAGTCGCACGCGGTGAATCGCGACGCTCTGGCCGAGCAGCTTCTCACCGGTTCTGTCGCCGGCCCGGATACGCTTTGCTCAGATATCGTACTGCTGACAGAGAAGAGCCGGAGGGATTTCAGATCCCCGGTTGCTGATTTCGTGACTTTCGGCCCGGCAACTCCACGTGACGAGCTGTGCCGGCGGAGCTTCTCCGAATGCGTGGAGCGGCAGCTGTCCGTGCTCCGTAAGTACTTCGAGCGCATCCGTTTGCTGTCAGAGGAAACGGGCACGAGCCTGGGTGTGTCCGGAGGCTATGACAGTCGTCTGCTGCTTCTGCTCGCGAGAGAAGCAGGTCTGACTGTCTTTGCGTACACCTACACCAGTCCCGGGCACGGACAGGAACAGGCGGTGGCCGAGGAACTGACGAGACATGCGGGGATTCCACTGACATCCATCCCGGTCAGGACCTGGCTGCATCTGGATGACCGGCAACTCAGGGCCAATATGGACGACGCTCTCTTCTACTGGGATGGACGTACAAACCGGACGATGGGTAGTTTCAATGATGTGCATACCAGAGCGCTGCGCATTGATGCGATGGGTCCTGCCCGCCTGGGTTTCAATGGTCTTGGCGGCGAGCTCTACCGCAATCCCGAGCATCTGCCCGCCGACGGTCTGGACTTCGGCCAGTGGCTGCAATACTTTGTCATGACGCCCGGGAGCGCGGCGGCTATTTGTGACCGGACGTCTCGGCAAGCACTTACTAAACGCCTTGGCCGGAAGTACGCCCGGCTGATGGGAATCGACAGCCTGGACAGGTTGGATCGTCACCTTGCACGCCGTTGGTATCGGGATGTCTGGCTTCCCTACAGCGCCGGTCCCAGGCTCTGTGCCGAGAACCAGCTTTCGTTTGCGCTGATGCCGTTCGCCGACTGGTCGGTGACCCGCGAGTCGCTCAAAGTAACACCGCACATCGGGGTCGGAGGTCTTTTCGAGGCCGCGATGATCCGGGCGTTGGATTCCGGGGCCGCACGCATTACCTCAAACTACGGTCACGACTTCGAACAAGTGCCCCTGCGGACCAGGGTGAGCGACATGATCAGAAGCCTGGTTCCGCTCGGACCCAGGCTTCGCTCCCACGTGCAGAGGACGATGTCCTCTGTCAGCAAGCAGCGTCCTGGCAACAACCCCGACCCGCCGCCGGGTGTTCAAGAGGGACTGCGAGTCTTGAAGAGAATCGACCTGCCGGTCAACTGGGATGTGCTGCTCTCAAATGACGTCAATCGGGACCGGTGTTACTACATCGCCTACTTCTTGAGTTCATTCCAGGAACAGCTGAGCCCTGACTCAGGAGGAGTGACAGTTTCCTAGATGCGTGGACAGAGAGCGGTCTTTCCCGGCTTCCTTCACAGTGGACTCGGCCGCAAACTGGCTCCCAGGTGGTTGAAACGCGTCGTCAAGTCTGCGATTCCGTACGCGGAGTTCAGGTCTGAACAGTGCCGGCGGGAAGCCGAGGAGCTGCTGGATGGGCCGATTCCGCCTGAGTCCGACTACGCCTCGCCATACCCCTTCACGATTGGTGTCATCATCGACACATCCTACTACTTTGCACACCATGTCAAGGCGTGCCGGGAGATGAGCGTATCGTACCGGCTGGTGGATCTCGCCGCAAGCGACTGGGTCGAGCTGGTGCGTGGGTCCGGCTGTGACGCCTTTCTCGCTTCGCCCTCAACATTGCTGACAAGTCTCCGCCACATGTTTGACGAGCGGCTCCGGGTCTTGGTCGAGGATCTGAAGTACCCGATCTGCCCTTCCTACTCTGAACTCTGGCTGTGGGAGAGCAAGCGCCGGATGCGAGACTGGCTGGTCGCGCACGGGGTCTCGCATCCGAGAACCGAGGTGTTCTACAACCGCGACGAGGCCCTTGCGTTCATCGACTCGGCTGACTATCCTCTGGTGTGCAAGACCGACACCGGCGCTGCGGCCAATGGCGTGTTTGTGCTGAGGAGCAAGCGTGCAGCCAGCAGAAAGGTGCGTGAGGCATTCGGCCGAGGGATCCTGCCAAGAGAGTGGGACCGTCGGGACCGCCAGCGCGGCCAGATCCTGTTCCAGGAATTCGTTCCTCATGACTATGAGTGGCGAATCGTCCGAATCGGCGACGACTTTCTGTGTAGATGCAAGACGCGGGTCGGAGACTTTGCCAGCGGTTCACGCGAAATAGGGTGGGCTACGCCCCCCATGGAATTGCTGGACTTCGCAAAGTGGGTGACAGACGAGGGCGGGTTCAACAGCATGGCCGTCGACGTCTTTGTGAGTGATGGAGACGACGAAAGGCCCCGCTACCTGGCAAACGAGCTGCAGTGTTTGTTTGGCGCGATCAAGGACGCGACCAAGCGCAATGCCCACACCGGGAAGTGGCGCCTGGAGAACGCCAACTGGCACTTCGAGCCCGGCTTCTTTTACCAGAACGCCTGCGCCAATCTGCGCGTGGCCCATCTTCTCAGGACTCTGGCCAACAGACGAGGGCGGGTCCTCAGTCTCCCGGTCGAGGTCCCACCCGAGTAGTCCATGGCGAGCACCGAGACGAAGCGGGCGCAGTGACATGAAGCTTGCGGTCATCACGCACAACTATCCCTCAGCCAATGGGCGGATGGAGGGAAGCTTCGTGCGGCAGTTCGTGCTTGCTCTGTCGCGCGCGGGCTGGGAGTGTGTGGTTATCGCGCCCGTGAGTGTTGTGGCGCCCCGCAACTGGCCACTCGACCCGAGAGAATCCCGTGAGCAGGATGGCGGTTCATCAGTCCGAGTCCTGCGACCCCGATACGCGTCCTTTTCGTCGAGACAACTGCCTGGGTTCAACACTGCCCGGTTGACCCTGCGGAGTTTCACTGACTGCGTCAGCCGGACGCTGCGGCGGATTGATTGGTCGCCCGACCTGGTCTACGGTCACTTTCTGTACAGTGCCGGGTACGCAGCCGTACGATTGGGTTCCCGGATCGGCAGACCGTCCGTAGTATCGGTTGGTGAAGGTGAGTTCTGGTCGGTTCGGCCGTACGGGTTCGAGAAGGCAATTCAAGACTTCAAGGGTGCGAGCGGGGTCCTAGCCGTCTCCTCGGTTATCAGAGACGGGTTGGTCCAGAAACTCGCGATCCCCGCAGACAAGATCAGGGTGTTTCCCAACGGAGTTGACCTGACAACGTTCAAGCCTAGTAGTCGAGATGCTGCCCGAAGGAAATTCGGCATAGCCGACGACCTGTTCGTCGTCGCATTCGTTGGTCATTTTGACCGGAAGAAAGGACTGGAGTTCCTGCTGGAAGCGGTACGGGGACTAGCCGGGACTGCCCTGCTTCTGGTGGGTACCGGCCACGCAGATACGGAGGGCTGCCATGTCGCCTTCAAGGGAACCTTGCCACATTTCGACGTCCCGCGAGCTTTGGCGGCGGCTGACGTCTTTGTGCTGCCCACGCAGGTTGAGGGCTCGTGTAACTCGGTCTTGGAGGCGATGGCCTGCGGGTTACCAATTGTGACATCGAACGGTAGCTACATGGACGACATAGTGGATGACGACGTTGCGCTACGCGTGGACCCGAGGGATGTCCGAGCCATCCGAGAAGCCATCGTTACGTTGATGAATGACCCGGCCAGACGGAAGAGCATGTCTCAGGCTTGTCTCGAGAAGTCGAAGCAGTTCGATATCAACCTGCGAGCGAAGAGGGTGACGGCCTGGATGGAAGAGTTGGCCAGAGGGCATCAGCCATGAAAGTACTTATCCTAACGACCCTTCATTCACCAGTTGACGACAGGGTGTACTACAAGGAAGCGTTGAGTCTGGCCAAGAAGTACGACGAAATCGTGATTGTGGCCCCGGACAAGGGTGATGCGCGACCGGAGATCAGCGGCGGGGTACGTTTCGTCCTTGCTCGGGGCCGCGCCGGTCTTTTCGGCAGACTGCGGCTATTGTTGTCAGCGGTCTTGACAGTCAGGGCTGCGCGTCCCGATGTCGTCCACTTTCATGACTATGATATTCTGCTGATTGCCCCGTTGATGAGATACGTCCTTGGATGTCGGCTCGTGTACGACGCCCACGAGGACTACCCGGCGTCTGTCCTAGTATCTCACCGGTTTCCAGAAGCACTCCGACGGCCGGTCTCGAAACTGGTGAGGTTCTGCGAACTTGCGCTTGGACGAGCCTGCTCGCTGATCGTCACTGCAGACCCCCCGACTGCCGTCTATCTCTCCCGGACACGTGTACCCACGCACGTCGTGTTCAACTACCCGCCTCTTGAGCTCTTCTCGGAAGGAGCAACTGGTGAAGGTGACAGACTGGGGTACTTTTCTGGGCATGCAGTCTTGATATACCAGGGATCGATGTCCGAAGAGCGAGGTTTGTTCCACATGATAAGGGCCCTACCCAAGATCCTTTCGCGGAGGTCGGATTGCCGGCTGTTGCTGATCGGACTCAATGACGCTGACCTCCGAAGTGAGGCGGAGACCCTCGCGGACCGGCTCGGCGTCAGGCATGCCTTAGACGTCGTTGCATGGGTGCCACACCCGGAGCTTCACGGCTACCTGGAGCGATCGAAGATCGGTCTGATCCCCTGGTTGCCGGTTGACAAGCACAAACGGAATATTCCCATCAAGCTGTTCGAGTACATGGCCTGTGGACTTCCTGTCCTAGCGGCCGACCTGCCCTCAATCAGACCATACATAGAGGAGTCTGGGGCCGGATTGCTGTACGACTCCACAAGTCCGGAGGCTCTTGCAGAAGGTGTGATCAAGATGCTCTCAGATAATGAGACTCTCCGGCAAATGGGAGAGAATGGACGCAGGGCGGTTCGGGAGAAGTGGAACTGGGACAAGATGGAGGCGCGGCTGTTCGAAGCCTACGATGAACTGGATGCTCAGATCAGACAACGTCGGACGGGATCGGGCCGAGGGCAGGCACGCAGCGTGCCTTCACGCTAGCCATGGGAGGGCACGGATTCGAAGCTCGGGTGCTCTCTGATTCCGAGTTCGGCCAGTATGATTGCCTGGCGCGAGAACACGGTAGCGTGTTCAACACTGTGGCTTGGACGGACCTGTTCGGCGACTCGCTCACCCGCTATGGAATCTACGATGCCGGCGGCGGCTTGAGAGGCGGATTCTGTCTGTTCCGGCAGAGGAAGCTGGGGCTGACAGTGCTGGGAAATCCGCCAGCCACGCCCTCCATCGGCCCGTTCTTTGAATGTCGCGCCCAGCATCCAGTGGCGCAATTGGAGGAGAGGCGCGACGTGCTCACCGCTCTTGCTCAGTTCCTGGACCGCCTGCACCCTGCTGTTGTTTCGGTATCACCATCGCCCTGGGTAACCGACTGCTTGCCGTTCCGCTGGCGCAACTACAAGGTGATTCCTCACTACACCTATCTGCTCCCGCTCGGCCAGATGGACGAGGTCATTCTTGCCGGCATGTCAGAATCCCGCCGGCGCAACATCGGCAAGGCACGCAGGGATGGTTTGCGGGCCGAGCCGGTGGGGGACTACTCAATCATCGGTTCTCTGGTCGAGACTACCTTTGCCCGGCAGGGCAAGGGGGTCGAGCTCGAGTACGTGAAGAGGATTCTCTTCTCTTTCGCTCGCCCTGACAACAGCTACGCCTTTGTCGTTCAATCGAACGGGATTCCGATTGCCGGCGCTTTCGTTGTTCACGACAGCAGGACTGCCTACTACCTGCTTGGGGGTTACGACGCTGAGGGTAAACACCACGGAGCGGGTGCTCTGGCCATGTTCGAGTCGATTCGGCGCGCTCGGGAGCTTGGCCTCGAGGTCTTTGACTTCGAAGGTTCAGTGGTTCCTGCAATTGAGAGGTACTTCCGCGGGTTCGGGGGAAGGCTGACACCCCGTTTCCGGGTGAACAAGGCGTGGCTTCCGATCGAGATGGTCTTGAAGATCTTCAAACGTGAGCTGTTCTAGGTGAAGGTGATCATCTCTCACGACGTGGACCATCTGTCGGTCTGGGAGCACACACGGGACTTGGTCATACCGAAGTTTGTCGTTCGGTTCGGCATCGAGTGGGTCCTGGGATACACGAGCTGGCGCGAGGTCGTCCCGGCCCTGCGGTCCCTTTGGACCAATTCATGGCAACACATCGAGGAACTCATGGACTTTGATGAGGCGCATGGCGTTCCTTCTACGTTCTTTGTGGCCGTGGCGAACGGCCGGAAACTATGCTATTGGACTGCCCCCGATTTGCTGGACAGTTTCTTAGGCGGCATTTGCTAGCTC
>CAZVCQ010000005.1:0-23442 GCA_964626085.1 uncultured bacterium | reverse complement strand
CTACGGGGGAAGCTACGGGTCGAGCTACGGGTCGAGCTACGGGTCAAGCTACGGGTCAAGCTGCGGGTCGGGCTGCGGGTCGGGCTACGGGTGAAGCTACGGGTCGAGCTACGGGTGGAACTACCCCCCGGATGACCCCTACCCTTGAATTATCCGCCCTTCATTGCCTCACAACCACCCGATAATACAGGGGTTATGACCCATGCAACGGATTCGTTCAACTGCCGTTTTCCGTATCGGGTCCCGGAGGGTCAGGCCCGGGGATTTCGGGGGCATTACCAAATGCGGGGGCGCTCCCTCTCCCAATGGGAGAGGGGAGGGGTGAGGGTCGTCCTCGTTGCTCCCCGTTGCCCTCCCCCCGGGGCCCCCAAGCTGGCGCCGCGTCAGGAATCTTTTATTGCGTCCCCGGAATTACCCAGGAAGGCCGAACCCGAGTTCCTGGACAAACTCTGTGTCCCCCGAATTATCCAGACGGAACGCTGAGAGGCGCCTTTTCAACAGCCCCAGTGTCCCTCGCGGTCAGTGGGCATTCGTCTTCACAGCACAGGCTATGACGTAACCCGGTCCATAACTGCTGCGGCTGGGGAACGCAGAGCGGATTTCATATCTGAGATTCAGAAAGCTCTCGAGGCCCTGCCATTCTCCCTCTCGAAGCACCAGATAGGTCGGCCGCAATCCGTCAATAATCGCTCGATAGCCCGCAAGCTGTCCCTTCGTGTGGGTCGCTTGAAGGAGTCCTACAGCCCGCAATGAAACGAGCCCGGGAAAATCGACAAACGGGTTTGCATTGTAGTATCCAATGTACCCAAGAGACTCAGTGAAGATGGTGTCGCGAGGTGATGCATTCGCGGCGATCCACCGTCCGGCCGCTGCACGGACGTTGATCTCATACGTCTGCTGCGCAATGCGTCCCCTGCCATAGGGAACAAGGCTGACCGACAAAGCCACGAATGCCATGACTCCCGCCGCAATCTGAGCCGCTGGCAGCAGCTTGGGGCGTTTCAGCAGCCCCACGAGAAGGCGAGCCAACTCCGCGAGCCCCAAGCCAGCGAACATGGAAAGGACAGCCAACGGAGGTTGCAGATACCAGTCGAACAGAGGCGAGCGCAACATGAAGATGAGATGGTAGACGGCATACCATGCGGCAAACACCAGGAGAGCGCGCTGACGCCGCGCAGCATGCACGACTCCCATGACGGCAAGCACGTAGATCGGAATACCCTTAGGTTGGGCCAACAGCATATGGACGAGGTACTTCTGCACGTTTTTCACCGGGTCGACTCCATACGCGAAGGCCTTTGCTGTAACCGTCATGGGAAACAGGACGCCATAGTAGAGCCGGTGAAGACCTAGCCCGAAGGCAAGGAGGAGAACGCCAGGCCAGGCAGCTTGGAGCATGGCCAGGGGCTGAGAGCGGTATTGCCATAGCGTGACCAGGCCGACGATCAGGAGGACAATAGCTCCGTCGGGACGTACCAACGTCGAGAAAGCAGCAACTAGGAAAGCCTGCCTATAGCGCTTTCGCCACAGGCGCTCCAGAGCTACGCAGCAGACCAAGGTATACAGCCCTGTTTCCAAACCGCCAATCGCATACGCGACTGTGGGCGGGAGCAGAATGCAGATCGAGCAAGCTGCCAGTGCGACATGCGGTCCGAGTAGGGACCGGAGGATGCTGAACAACAGCACACAGGTAAGGATCGACGCCGTGACGCCGATTAGTTTGGCCGCGACCAGCGGATCGATTCCGGCACTGGCGAGGAGCCCTGCCAGCAAGGCAAATACCGGTGATGTCGCCGACGAGACTCTCTCGGCGGTGTTGAAGGAGAGAATCCCGTGGGTTGCGAAGTTGCGCACAATACGACCGACAATCATCCCGTCTTCTACAGTCCAGTTTGCATAGCGCCAGAATGCCAGTCTCGCCCCGGCTGCGAGCAGGACGACAATCAGGAAGGGCAGACGTTTCCTGATGTACTTCCGGTTCACGAGTTCACGATTGGAGACCGATTAAGCGGGCGGCACCGGTGACGCAGATACGCTCAGAACTCGGGTTCATTGGCTCTTTGTGTGCGTGGCTACAGGATCGACGAAGGCCCATTTGGACCTCTAGCAACGTCCTGTCTTGGTCGGGGGGCTCAGCTCGATTGCCTTTCGTCTCGATCTGGCGGATTCCCAGCAGACCGGGACGGCCGGCCAAAGCAGGAAGAACAGCCCCATAGCGGGAACCATGTATCTAAGAATCGACAGGACCAGGATCGTCATTCCCCAGAAGTAGAGGACCAATCCCCCAACTACAAGTCCCGCTTGGCGGTGAGATGCCCCTGCCTTCCACGTCAAGAACACTGCCAAGACCGATAGAAGCAAGTAGGGTATCTGAATGATGAAGGTAGGTCCTTCCAGCCGTCCGCTGTCGGTGGCATACCAACTCCGGGCTGCCTTAGTGACGAGCAGGAGCCCTGTTTCGAGAGGCTTGTTTCTCGCAAGCCGCGCGACCAGACTCAGGAGACGGTGGGTTGTGCGCAGTTCTCTGCGCTGAGCCTGCACCTCTTGCATGACCGGCAGCACTGCACGCGGAACAAGGAAGAATTTCCCGCGCTCATTCTTTGGGTTCACGGCGAAGGTCAATCCATCAACCATGCTTGGTGGGCCGCCAGTACTTAGGGGAATGACTTCTCCGGTCTGTCTCAGAACCCACAACTCCCAAGGGGCGATAACCAGGAGACCACCTGCCAACACACAGGCAGCCAGCAAGACTCTCACACGTAGCCCCTGTTTGACAAGTCCAAAGACGAGCGCGGCGAGAAGAACACCCACGCCCATTCCGATTGGCCGAACCAGCATCGAGAAACCCGACAGGATACCTCCCAGAAAGGCCAGCCATGCTTGGCGAACTGCGATTCCCTTCCACGTTGCTAGAAGACTCAAGAGGAAAAGAAGCATAAACGGGATTTCAGAGTTGGGTTGCTTGGTCAACCACAACAGAAAGGGGTAGCTCGCCCAGACTATTCCTGCGAACCACCCCCAACGTTCGCCCCAGATACTCTCGGACAGCTTCACCAGTACCACCGCCGAACCGGCAGTGCACAATGCCGTAAACAGGAACAGGAGGAACTCCTCTGACAGGCCGGTCAGGTTGGCCAGCCCTACGATCCCGGAAAGCAACAAGGGATATCCCGGCGGGTATCTGAGGGCAGGCGCTCCGCTCAGGCGGATACCTTCACCGGAGACAATCGCTGCCGCGACCGGATGGTAGAATGTCTTGTAGTCGGTACTCTCATTGGCGGCGAACTCCGCAGGGAGCAGTAACCGCAGCCCAAGGATCAGTCCGCACTGCAAGACAAACAACAGCAGAAAGCGGAATCGAAAGAGCCGTTTCACTCAGTTCTCGCGAGCAGGTCAACTGATCCTTGCGGACGGATATGCCGGTGGAACGCGTGTGCTGCAGACCAGGATTTCGGGGACACGATATTTATTTCACTTCGAGGCGCGTCAAGGTCGAACGGACATCCGCGTTCATCGTCAAGAACATATCCGGGCCGGGTGTATATTTCCCGAACACCGAACACTTTGCGAAACGCTGGCCCGACCGGCCAAGCCACCGTCGTGTCACCCCGCCCCGGCAGCGGTGAGAGTTCGGGTGAACACCTTTTTCGGCATGTTTCCGGTGACATGGTTAGAGTCCGGACCGGCACTGCAAGAACAGCATAGCGGGGGGGGTCTCCGGTGTCAACAGGGCGGCTCCGGGGACTACCCCCGGGCCGCCCCCCCTGTTCCACCCCGAACACCACGCCGGGGCGGACTTGAGCAGAGCGAGATGGACGCAGCAGTCGCGCGTCCGAACGGTAGTCGCGGACGCCCACCCGGAGCACGGCCGCCCCGGCGTGCGGCGGGCTCACCCCGCCGGGTGCAGGAGGTCTCGCCCTCCTGGACCCCGGGGAAGCCCGGAGGGGGTCTGGAGTATCTGTATCCAGCCCAGGAGGACGGTCTGCCCCATGACGCGGATGTCGACGTTGATGAACTGGTCGTTCTCGGACACTCCATCCTTGTGCAGGATGCCGAAGTAGCGGCAGTTAGGCAGGTTCTTGATTGCGGCAGGGAACCTCGTGTGAGCCATGGGCGAAAGCCGGGGCAGTCCCCGGCATAAGGAGAAAGGGGAAATGACGAGGGTGAAGGAGAAAGGTGAAATGAAGAAGTCTGGACTTTGCCATTTCCACTTTCCACTTTCCGCCTTGCCATTGCCACTTTCCCCTTTGCCTCAATGCTCTGTGCGGGAAAACATCTCACACTTTCCTTGATTCTTGCGTCGGCAATCCGAGACCAGTTCTGACGGGAAACGGAAACGGCTTCCGGGGTAGTTCAGAACCCGTCGGAAGTAGTGGTGGTGGTGTTCGGAATCGGGAAAACACTGCTCACTTTCGGTCATTATGCGTCGTGCTCCTGACGGGAAACGGAAAAGGCTTCCGGGGTAGTTCAGAACCCCGTCGGAAGTGGTGGTGGTGGTGTTCGGTTTCGGGAAAAGGAAAACGACATGTCACCGGAAAGAATCACCTGGCTGGGCTTTCATCACCACCTGGCGCTGGCGGCCGTGGCCTATCTGTTCGTACTGGTGGTCTACCTGCGCAGCAAAAAAAACTTCTGGTGCTACGTGGGAGAAGGTACTGCAAGCGATGCAGCCGTGGCTGGCACGGTTAGTCGGACACTGCCCTTGCTGCAAGACGCAATTCCCTCCACCTCCCACTGACTCCATATAACAGAGTAATACTAGTCCTTTCGCTTTTTCGCCCTGCTTTGTCCTTGGTACCTTGTCCTTTTTGCTTCCCCTCCACGATTTCGCTTGCTTTTGCCCGGCTCCGGCTTCATAATGGCAACGCAATGGCCGGAACGCCGAACGCCGTTCACGAAGTGGTCGCACCGCGGCAACTCCGCAGTTCGGACTTCGGACTTCTGAGATCCCACTTTCCCGCTAAGGAGTACCAATGAATAGGCACTTTGTCACGCTGGCGCTGGTAGCCCTGGTCGCGGTCGTCGCCTGCCGCAAGGAGGAAACCGGCACGGCGCTCGGCACTACCTATGCGCAGATTGCGCGACCGGCGATCTGGCGCGTGCTGCCCCGTACCCAGGCAGAGACGCTCGGGCTGGAACCCGGCGACATAGTCATATCCTACAACGGTGAACCGGTGAGGACGACCGAGGAACTGGTGCAGCTTCAGTTCCGGTCGGTCGCGTCTCAGGAGAAGGTCCCGATGACCGTGCTGCGCGGCGACGCAGAGGTGAAGCTCGCGGCCACGCCCGGCGTGCTGGGGATACTACCAGTTGCTGAGCGCTATCCCGGCGGGCTCGCAGTGGCGCTGAAGGATATTCTGGGCCGCTACGGCGTGACCGCGGATTATGACTGGCTGGCCGCCCTGACCGGCGAGTCGTTCGCCTTCACTGCCCGGCGCGATGGCTGCCACGGCGCGTGGCCGGACGGGCTTGCTGGAAGCTATCTCGAGGGCCTAACCAAGTACTACGGCTTGACTTTCCACAGGGCTTTTGCCGTTGGGGCCTCGGCCCGGCCGGCGGAGGAGGTCCAGAAGGAGGCGGTGGCTGCAATCCGCGACCGGCTGGACCGGGGCAAGCTGGTGATTGTGCTGGGAGCATGGTTCGGGTCGAACGGCCGGAACTGGGGCATCGCAACGCGTTGTGGAGCGGATGACTCAGTGGTGCATGGTTACACGCTGGGTTCAGCCGGCGAAGTGCCACTGGGCGGGACGATTGCCGAGGCGTACGAGGTGGCGTATCGCGCGACCGCCGTACCGGAACCGGCCGAGATGCTCACGACGGCGCTGACCCAGGCGCTGGAACTCGGCCAGGCGTACGCCGATACGGGCTGGCAGTCGGGTATCGCCGCCTACGACCTTTGGATGAAGAGCCTGGACACCATCCCGTTCTGCCCGGTCTGCCCGGACAGCGGCAAGGCGTGTTTCGACCGGCTCATCTGGACACTGCTTGCCAACAAGGAGAGCGCGAATCACTTCCTCGAGGACATGCGCGCGGCGCTGCCCGACCAGACCGAACTGATTGACGAGGTTGTTGCCAAGAACTCGGCGATTATCGGCAAGCTCAACGGCATCATCCAGAGCGGCGTCAGGATTGGAGACAGGGAGAGCCAGCAGAAGCTGGCCCGGGTGGTGAACGAAATCCAACTGACCGAGACCGAGGAGATCGGTCTCTACGAGAGTATCATCGGCGAGTTGTAGAGGCGGATAGGTCAGCGTTAGACGCCGGACCGGCTCTGCCGGCCCGGCGCTGCTTTCAGCGTCGGCGGTTCCCGATGTTGATGTCGGTGTCCCCCGGGGCCCAGTCGTGGAGCGAGTTGTAGCGACGGAGGGTATCCGGGTCGAGCGTGGTGTCCCTGTCCACCAGGTAGATGCAGCAATCGCTGGACCAGGCGATTTCGTTGTCGGTAATGGTGGCGAGGCAACTGTCAATGTAGAGAATGCCGTGGTTGGCCCCGCCGCCGTAGAGGAGGCGGCAGCGTTCCAGCCGGCTCGTGCTCTTGGCGTAGCGGTGGAGTTCGAGGCCGTTCCACTTACCAGGCTCGGACGTGGCCGCGGTAAGGGTGACGGAGTCGGCCTGCAGACTGGCGCGGGCGGTGCGGCCGATTGCCAGTGCGGTGCGGGGGTCGAACCGGAGTTCGACTCCGGATTGAAGGACCAGCGTGGGTTCGAGGGCCGAGCCGACCTCGATGGAATCCCGGATGAGGTAGGGGACGTCTTGTCGGCGGAACTGGGCGTTGCTGGTGATGGTCCCGCCGGTGACTTCGATTCCGTCTTTTCCCGGGGCGTTGCCGGTGAAGCTGTTGCCGTTGCCGATGGTGCTGACGTGCTGTGCCGCAATGTGCAGGGGGAATTCGCCGCAGCCGGTGATGGTATCGTTCTCGAACCGGCCGAAGCCGACGCTGTGCAGGTAGATGCCGCTCCCGGCGCTGCCGGCAATCCGCGTGTTGGCGATCATGACCGCGGCCGAGTAGCAGGTGATTGCCGCCGAGTTGCCGGCGCCCGCTCCCTCGATACGGCAGTAGTTGAGAGACGTGCGGATTGCGTCGGTTGCCTCCCAGAACTCGATGCCGCGCCACTGGCCGGGGCCGGGCGACTCGGCCAGCGACCCGAAGACAACGCGGCCGTAGGTGCCGTCGGCGCGCAGGCCGCCGGGCTTGCCGAGCCCGACCCGCAGCTTGGCGCTGTCGGCGAAGAGGAGCGAGCAGCCGGGGGCGAGGTAGAGCAGCGGGTTTGTGTTGTCGGCAACCGTGACCGTGGCCGTGATTGCGTAGGGGAAGCCAAGGTTGGGCCAGGTGTCGGTGGCAGTGACCGTGCCGCCCGGAACCTCGATGGCGTTGCGGGAATTGTCAGTGAAGGCGTTGCCGGTGCCGAGCGCTGAAACCAGGCCGGGGCTGACGCTCACCGGGAATCGGGCGCAGGCCGAAAAGGCGCTGCTGGAGAGCGAGCCCAGCCCGTTCCCCGAGGCTGAAACGCCCGCGCCCGAGCTTGAGCGGAACTCGCTGGAGTCGACGTCAACTCTGCCGGCCTCGCAGCGCACGAGCGAACCCCCGCCGCCGGCATACTCAACGATGCAGTGGCGGAGAATGCTGCTGTCCGGAACCGTCTTGGCCCGAAAGAGGATGCCGTTCCACGCGCCCGGCCCAGGCGCGGGGTTGAGCGCGCTGAAGGCTATCACCGAATCGGCCCGGCCGCCTGCAACAAGACCGGCCGGCGAGCGCGTGCCGACTGCGATGGTCGCGCCGTCGGCGACGAGCACGACCGCGCCCGGCTGAAGCGTGAGAATCGCCTCGACGTTGAGGTCGGCGTCAACGACGTGGGGACTCGCTGCCGCCGTCCAGGTTTCCGCGGCCTCGATGGTCCCGGAGTGATGCGTGCCGGCCGAACTGCTGATGTATACGGTGACAGCCGGGGAGGAGCCGCGGTTGCCGGCTTCGTCGGTAGCGGTACAGTTCAGGGTGTGAGCTGTGCCGGGTCGCATCACGCCGATCCACGCGCACTCGAATACCTGCCCAACCGGGGTCGTGTCGATGCCGATGCGGATTCCGTCCACGAGGAACTCGACGCGGGCGATCTTCCCCTTGTCGGTCGCGCGGGCGCGGATGGTTGTCGTGCCGGCAATGCTGTCGCCGTCAGCCGGGGCGATGATGGTCACCTCAGGCGGGGTAATGTCCTCGCCCGGACAGCCGACGAGGAGGAAAAGAGAGAAGAGTGAAGAGAGAAAAACGAAGAACGAGGAACGATGTACGATGTTGGATGAACGCCGCGCCACTTTGTCCTTTGTCCTTTGTCCTTTGTGCTTCCCTGTGTCTACCACTTCTTGCCTACGTCGGAGAAGCGCCAGTCGTTCCCGACCCGTTGGAGAAATACCTCGATTCCCCGTGCGTGGCGTTTGCGGCCGAGAAAGCCGCGCGCCGTCGGTGTAACGTCAACCGCAACCAGCGCCATGTCGCCGATCAGCCTGACCAGCGCGAGGTTGAGCAGGAACTGGGTTCGCGGCAGGCTGACGCCGGCACGAATCTCCTCCGGCGTGACCCAGCACACGGGCAGGCTGTCGAATCGGAACTCGCCTTCGCCCGGCCGGCCCAGGCGTACCATCACGACCGTGTCGGGCCGCACGAATCCGGACTTGAACAGGTCAAGCCCCGGCTTCGAGAGTACGTAGCGCAGCCCGGCCTCGGCCGCATTCACCAGTCCGAGTGAGTCGTTCTGGCCGAACGTGAAGCTCGTATCGAGAATCCGCGACAGCCAGACGAGTTCCCATCCGTGCCCGGTATTGAGCCAGTTCTGGTACACGTAGTTGTAGTCATGCTCGCCCGCGAATACGAACCAGCTCGAAACGTACCCGGATGGGCCCTTTATGTCCACGACCTTGTGGCTGGCGCGGACGATGCGGCGGCCACGGAACCAGCGGGTCAGAGCGGAATCGAAGCTCGCGTACGAGTGCTCGGCGGCGAACGCCGGGGTGAACATCCGGTAGATGTCGCGCGGTCGGTTGGCGACCACGGCCTCGGTCAGGAGTTCGGTCTGGAGCGCCAGTTCGTAGTTGGACTTGAGCCTGGTGGCAGGTGAAACAGCCGAGGCCGCGCCGCTAGACAGCGCCAGCATCAGAAGAAGAGTCCGGAATTGACCCACGATTGATTGCAGGCTCGCGGCAAAGGGGAAAGTGGCAATGGCAAAATCCGGCCATTCGCCATTTCTACTTTCCACTTCCCGATGGCCCAGCGGGGTCTACCGGATTTGAACCGGCGATCTCTGCCGTGACAGGGCAGCGTGTTAAACCAGGCTACACTAAGACCCCGGCGACCAGCGCCCAGAACCGGCGCATGTGCTAATCATATTCGAGTGGACGCGTAAGTCAAACTCCGCCCTGCGCAACGCGGGAACGCGCTCAGGCGTCGGCCGGCTTGTCCGGAGCCTGCCCGAGTTCGGCGATTGCCGCCAGTACCCCGGCTTCCACTTCGGCCGCGATACTCTCGAGTTCGGCTGTCCCGGGGAAGAACCTGGCCAGTACCGACGGCCGAACCAGCCGGACCACGACCTCGGTGCCTTCCTGCCAGAGCGCGATGCTGCAAGGCAGGAGCGGGGCGATGCGGTTCCGGGTGGCTTCGAGCACCTGCTTGGCATAGCTAGGGTTGCAGATGTCCATGATGACCAGCGGAGTCTCGAAGCTCACGCCCTTGGCTTCGAGCATTGCACGGACGTCGTGTACGTGCATCGTCCCGAATCTGCGCGCCTTCAGCCTGGCGTCGAGCGCGGATTGCACCTCGGCCAGCTTTCCCGGGACCCGGGTCTCGAAGAAATCCGTCATCTTCTCTCCTTTGTGTGGTTGGGTCAGGCTTCGTCCAGCATGCCGGTAGTGACTTTGCCCTTCTGGAACCGCGGGTTGCGGAGCAGTCGGCGCAGGAACCCGGTCGTGGTCTTGACGCCTTCGATTCGCGTCTCGGCGAGGGCGCGGTCCATGCGAGCGATGGCTCGCGCGCGGTTCGGCGCCCAGGCAATCACCTTGGCAATCAGCGGGTCGTAGAACGGCGGCACGTCGGAACGGGGAACGAGGGCCGAGTCAACCCTGATGCCCGGCCCGCCGGGAAGGATGACCTCGGTCAGGAAGCCCGGGCAAGGTTGGAAGTCGGCATCCGGGTCCTCGGCACTGATACGGCACTCAATCGCATGGCCTTTGGGCGCGCGGCTCATGCCGGCGGAGAGCTTCTCGCCCGCGGCAATCAGTATCTGTTCCTGCACGATGTCGGTGCCCATGACCATTTCCGTGACCGCGTGCTCGACCTGCACCCGGGCGTTCATCTCCATGAAGTAGAACGCACCGGTGTTGTCGCCGATGAACTCGACCGTCCCGGCCCCGATGTAGCCGGCGGCCCTGGCTGCGGCTACCGCCCACGTCCCGAGCTGCTCGCGCTGCTCCGCCGTGAAACCGGGCGCGGGCGACTCCTCAATCAGTTTCTGGTGGCGGCGCTGGCACGAACAGTCGCGTTCGTTCAAGTGGATGACCGTGCCATGCCGGTCCCCCATCACCTGGACTTCCACGTGCCGGGCGCCGGCCAGGTACTTCTCGATGTAAACCCGCTGGTCGTCGAACGAACGTTTCGCCTCGGCCATGCACATCTGGATACCGGTCTCAAGGTCGGCCTCGCGCTTGATGACGCGCATCCCCTTGCCGCCGCCGCCGGCCGCGGCCTTGACCAACACCGGGTACCCGATATCCGCGCAGAACTTCGCGGTCTCGCGGCTGAACGCGAGCGGGCCGTCCGAGCCGGGCACCACCGGTACGCCCGCTGCCTTCATCCGGCGCCGGGCCTCCACCTTGTCCCCGAGCAGCCGCATCGTCTCGGGCGTCGGGCCGACGAAGGTTACGTTGCAGGTGGCGACCGCTTCGGCGAAATCCGGGTTTTCGGACATGAACCCGTAGCCGGGATGGAGCGCGTCGCAACCGGTCACGGTCGCGGCCGAAAGCACACGGGACACAATGAGGTAACTCTGTGTTGCCGGGCCCGGACCGACGCAGACCGCGTCATCGGCGAGCATCACCGGCAGCGAGTTCCGGTCGGCCTCGGAATAGACCACGACGACCGGGAGTGACAGCTCGCGACAGGCGCGGATGACCCGGACCGCGATCTCGCCCCGGTTCGCGACCAGCAGTCGCTTGAATGGCGGCCGCTTCACGCTCGGTGCTTCGTGTGCGATGCTCTGCTCCTTTCGGTCGCTAAGAGCGTAAGCGGTAACGCTCGCCGCGTCAAGCGCGGGCGGGAGCCGCAGAAGCGGATGGGAGAACCGCCAAGGACGCCAAGACCGCCAAGGGCGGACAAGGACATCCGCAGATTGCGCAGATGACGCAGATTCGGGGCCCGAACCCGGCAACAGGACAACCGCCAAGAGCTTGCCCTGCTCGTTCCTACGGTGGCGAAGCCACACGAGTCGCGCCCGAGGGAGAGATTCCTTGTTGGCCTCGGCGGCCCCTGTCGGACAGTGCGTCGGACTCACTCGGAATAACGGGGGCGCGGCAAGTCGAACGGGCCGCCAAGGGTGATGTCGTTACGACCGTAGCAGAGCGAAGTGGAGGAATCTCTCAGGCCATCCCGGGACCGAGCAGAACTTCTGGACGTCAGCGGGCGGAACGTGATGAACCTGAGGCGGGGCGCGAATGACGTGCGGGCGCTGGCTCCCGGCGTCTATTTCGTGAGGTCGGAGCCGTCAGCCGTGAGCCGTCAGCCGTCTGCCGTCACCAAGGTTGTGGTGGCAGAATAGGGATGTTGGGTTGAAGCGCGCGATCGCCCTGCTGGCGGCCTCGCGGCCGTGTCGCCGCGCCTGGGTGAAGGCCCAAATTCGGTGACACGACAATCCGCGTGGCACGGGAAGTACGACAGACATGCCAACGGATGTCACGCGCAAACGTTGACGCGCAAGGAAGCAGAAGTATTCTCGTGTTGTCACTACCATGACCTGAACCGAGCGTACAGAACATGAACGCCAAGGCAGTCTGCGTCATCTGTCTGCTGGCCACTATGGCATCGGCCTACCAGACCGAGAATGTGTTTATCGTCAACATTGACGGAATGCGCTGGCAAGATGGCCCGGCAACCGGCAACGTCAACATGCCGTTCCTGTGGGATAGCCTTCGCCCTCAAGGGGCGCTGTACACCGAGTTTGTCAACCGCGGCATCACCATCACGAACGCGGCCCACTCCACGATTGTTACCGGTGTCCAGCAACTCCTGCGGAACAACGACGGCTGCATCACGCCCGTTCGACCGCGAGAACCCACCATTGGAGAGTACTACCGGAAGTACACCGGTGCGGCGGCCGACAAGGCGGTTTTCATCTCGGGCAAGAACACCATCTGGCGCTATCCGGTCAGCACCTACCCGGGCTACGGCTACGACTATGCTCCGAAGGTCGTGCTGGCCAACCACTCGGACACGGTGACTTGGGACTCTGCGCAAGCGGTGATTGACCGAAGCCACCCGAAGCTCTGCTATGTCTTGCTTGCCGAGGTTGACGAGGCCGGGCACAGCCGCGACACAAGCTACTACATCGGTAGCATCCGGCAGGCCGACTCACTGGTCTGGCTGCTCTGGCAGAAGATCCAAGCGGACACCATCTACCACAACAAGACGACGATGATTGTCATTACTGATCATGGCCGGCACGATGATGCCCATGGCGGCTGGGACGACCACGGCTGCTGGTGCCGGGGTTGTCGTCATGTCCTGTGCTTTGCCGTCGGTCCAGACATCAAGCGCGACACGCTCATTGCCCTGGCGCGGGACCAGATTGACGTTGCGCCGACCGTCGGCCATCTGATGGGCTTTCCGACGCCATTCGCCCAGGGCACAGTCATGAGCGAAATGATCAACGGCTACCAGGCGATTGAAGCGCCAAACCGGGCCGGGTTGGGGGATGTGAATCTGAGCAACACGCCGACCCAGTCCCTTTCTTGCGACATCGCCATCAATCGCGATGGCCTGCACGTGGTCTACAGCGACCGGTATCGGGGCGCCTACGAGACCTGGTACACGCGCAGTACCGACCATGGGCTTTCGTGGACGCCGCCCGCCGTGCTCTTTTCCGATGCTAACCTGACATCGTACTCAGAGCCGGTGGTAGCCGCCATCGGGGACAGCATGCTGCTGGCCGTCGCCGCGGGTTGTCGCTACGTTGCGGAGGAAACAACCTACGTCTGGATGCTGAGCGGGCGGCGGAGTGTGAACTCGGGACAGGCCTGGGATACGGTCTTCGATATTGACACCCTGGGTACGATCACCTGCAAGCCGGCCATCGCCACGCTGGGCAGCCGCGTTAACATCTTGACGAACCACTACATGCGTCTCTTCAGCAACCTGAGCCGAGACGGTGGGATGACGTTCGATTCGGCGCTCGGCGTCAGCAGTAGTTGGTGGTGGCATCATTCCCAGTGGCCATCGGCCACGATCGTGGATACTACGTGCTTCGCCGTCTGGCAGGACTACCTTCTCGACACGCTTCTCAGGGGCCCCTATCACAGCATCTGGGTCGACCGCGAACCATGGTCCGGGACGGGCACTCAACTGACTCAAAACGGCATCAACAGATATTCCTACCAACCGTGGATTACGAGCGATGACCAGGGGCTTCTGCACCTCACCTACTGCAATCTCCCGAACGCCTGGGCCGGCAACTTCTGGCAGGTTGCCTACGCCCGAAGCGCAAGCCGGGGTGACAGTTGGACCGCTCCGGTCAACATCAGCGGCTACGCAGTCGGCTACCAGCCGGTGGTCAAGGCTTCCAGCGACGGCCGGCTGTTCTGCATCTGGGCAGCATACGATGCCGGCTTCTGGCATCTCGCCGGCAGCACCTCGGAGAACCACGGCGTGATGTGGTCAGCGCCGTTCCCGATTACCGAGCCACACGCGTTTTCAGTCGAGCCCCGTCTCGCGGTGGATGACAGTATGCTCAATATCGTCTGGCAGGACAAGCGTGCCGGCAACTGGGATATCTACTTCAAGCAATACCTCGTTGCTCCAACGGGAACTGCCGAACCGCACCTGCCGACCGGCGCTGACCCGCCCCGCCCGCTTGTCGTTCGCCCGCATCCGGCGCTCGGGAAGGCCATAGTCACGCTCAGCCTGGGTCCGGCGCAGGAAAGCGGCGACTTGCAGTTCTTCGATGCCGGGGGGCGGCTGGTCCGCACGTGGCGAGTCGCGTACCGGCCGCCGGAAACCGAGCTGATGTGGAATGGAACGGACTCGCAGGGACGGTCGGTCGGCTCCGGGGTCTACTACTTGCGGCTCCGAACCGACCGAGAGAACGTCTGCTCTGGTCGGATCGTCCTCCTGTCCGCGCCGAAGCCGGCTCGGTGACCGAAGCGAACCACCGACACGAGACCGTCGATGGTCGGGTGACATGATCCACTTGTCCTCTACTTCCCGAGGATGAGTGCCCGCCGCTCGGGTCAAGCACGGGCAGCCTGACTTCGGCCAGCCGCGGCCGGTTTGCGGAGGGGGGCTAGTGTGCTACAAGGACCTTCCGGACCGCGACGACGCCGGCTCCGGCATATCGGCAGAAGTAGACGCCTTCCGGCACGAGGCGGCCGCGGTCGTCCTCGCGGTTCCACGTGGCCGTGGCAGTCCCATCGGCCCCGGTGGTGCAGCCCAGCGAGCGGACCACGTTGCCCACGGCATCGTGTATCTGGACCACGGGTCTAGAGGTGCCCACGGGCTGCAGTCTGACCGTCATCTGTTCCGTCACCACGCTGGGGCTGACGGCCAGACGCGGCCGAGGCTCGACTGCTGACCTTGGTTCCTCAACGGCAACGTAGTCGTGGAACATCACGAAAGGCACGATGGTGCCAACACCGAAGGGGTACCATTTGTGGCCTTCCGGGTCGACGATGTGCGTCGCTGCGGGTAGGCCGTTGATGGTACCGTAGACCCAGAGGTCCGTCGGCCATTGGGGCAGGTCGGGGAAAACGAAGGTGTCGTGTTTCACCCCCTGCCCCTGCCAGCCAGCGGTCTGAAACGTGGTGTCCGGCGGGACCACTGTCACCGAGTCGATGACGGTGCCTTTGTTGTTCGGGTTGAGAACGCCGGTGAAGTACACCCAGGCTTGGCCGATGCCGAAGGCAACGAGCAGTGCCAGCACGACTGCCGTTCCAGCACAGCGCTTCTTCGTGCCCCTTTTTCTGTCAGACGTCAGTCTCATCCAGCACCTCCTGAGACAACACCCGATCATGTCCCGATTATAGGACTCGCCCGCGTGGTGTCAAATCCACCGGGAGAGGGCCGCCGGCCTGGAGCTCGAAGCCCGAGGCGTGCGGCTGTGGCATAGCCGTGAAGTAGCCCGTGTGCCGCCTCGATTCCTGTGAGGTGCGGCTCGTCCGTCAATGGCCAAGCTAGTCAACCAGATCACGCGGGTCGAGGTTTCCCTTGACATCGGACTGCCGCGAGCTACCTTAATCTGACAGAGGTAGGGTGAAAGTGGTGAAAACGTGGTGCAACCGCGTCGGTTTTCTCGACACCAGTCTGTCTGAGTCCAGTTCAGAGGGGAAATACGTATGGCGAGTAGTCGTATCAGTGAACCGTGCAGTCGTGCAGTTGTTTCACACAATCGGGTCGGGCAGGGCCGGGCCGCGCAGTTGCGCGGCGTCACGCCCGGCGCGAGGTGTGCCAAGGGTACGCTCGCTGCAAGTCGATGCTGTTCAGCCCCGTATTCGCACAGGACGACGAAGGGAGGGCACACCAGCAACACCGGTCTGTGAATGTCCCAGGGATACGGTTTCACTCGTGAAACCGAGATAGTGAGGAGGATCGATGAAAGGCCGTTCTGGACTGCAGCATAGAGGTGGCGCGGGGAGCGCTGCCATGACAGTGCTCTTCCTGGCCGTGCTACTCACGGTCAGTGCGGGGAACGCGGCTGTCATAACGAAGTCATATTCGTTCGCGTCCGACCAAGTGGTGATACGAGATACGGCACTCGCTGACACCGTCTTCGACATCATCACGATGTCCAATTGCATTCCCGATGACCGCCTGCTGGGAGCGCCGCAGCTTCCCCAGCGGGCTGTCTCGTTTGTGGTCCCCTACGACCAGAAGCTGGACAGCGTCATTGCCACGGCCAACACCGTGGAGACTCTGCCGGGCACCTACTACCCAATGCCTATCCAAGTGCCACACGACACAGTTAGCCCGTTCTATCCGCCGCTCTGGTACCTGTATCAGTGGGGATACCCAGGCAGCTTCGTCGATGGAACCATCGATGGGACCATGGCAACCTACAACTTGGCATCGTTCTACCTAAGACCGGTTAGGTTGCTGCCGGGTGGTCGGTTGGTCAAGGTCGAGAGCCTCACGGTGGATATCTACACTTCGTCCAGCCTGGTATTCGGCGGCATCGCGCAGAGGAGACGCAGCGAGTTCTGTGAGGAAGAACTCAAGCGCACTGTTGGCGCCTTGGTAGAGAACCCTGACGATGTCGATTTGTACGGTGTTCCGGTGCCAATCGGTGTCCCGCAGAGCCCACTCGTGATCAGCGAGAGACCGTCGCTTAACGGCAGCACCGTAGATTGCGTGATCATCACCCAGAGGGAGGATTCAGCAGAGTACGATCGCTATGCAAGATTTCTGACCGAACGTGGTGTCGTGACCACGGTGCGGACGCTTGGATGGTGTGCTGAGTCATACAACCAGGATGGGGCCGCAAGCATGCGGGCGCTACTGAAGGAGGCCGATTCCCTGTGGGGCACTCAGTACGCCATTCTGGCCGGGTGGCCGACCAACCAGCACATTGGCCTTCCGACTCGACTGATCCGGGGGGATGGCGAAGGGGGTGTGGACCCTTGGCAAGGCTGGGCGACGACTGACGTGTATTTCGCCGACCTGGAGGGTACATGGGATGATAACGACAATGGTGTCTACGCCGATCCGCCATTCTCAGGGGTAAATGCGTTTTTCTTCACTGATGAGTTGCACGGATGCGGGGTGAACGTGAAAGACCTTTCCTACCAAAGCTGCCCATTTGTCACACAGGACGGCGGCGCAAGCTGGTCGTGGTCCTTTGTACACCAATCAGAACCATGGGTCTCGGCGTTCTACGACATGTTCTTCATTGACGGCGAGCACGGCTGGTGTGTGGGGCAGCGATCACATGACGGCGTCATTGAGGCCGCGGCTTGGCGCACGACCAATGGAGGAAGCGACTGGACTGAGTGCGAGGTGGCCGACGAATACGCGCAAAGCCTGTGGAGCGTCTGCTTTACTAGCGCCAATTGCGGCTGGGCAGTCGGTTGTCGGTACGATGGTCAGAACTACACGGGCGTCATCCTGCGCACAACGGATGGCGGGGCGAACTGGATGCCAGACCCGCAATCCCCGCTTCCTTCGAATTTGACGGACGTGGAGTTCTCAACGTCCGGTCTGCTCGGCTGGATTGCCACTGAATCGGACTACGAATGGCGGAACATCGTGGGACTCGGTTAGCGTACCGGGCGGCAGTCCTTTCACAAATCATGTGAGCTTCGCTGACGATAACACTGGGTGGGCGACAGGATGGGTCAATGATGCAGGTTCGTATCGCTGCGCAGTCTGGGCGACAACGAACGGTGGCGATTCATGGCAGTCTCCTGTGGTGTTGGACAACGTCGGTTGCGGTACGGACATCCAGGCGGTTCTCACGGAGGCAGACCCGCCCGAGTATGATGTCTGGGTTACCACAAGCGACGGGCGAATCTACCACCGCGACCCGCTTGGTGACTCGTGGCCACTGCAATACTCATCCCCGAATGCGTACTATCTCCTACACATTCAGTTCCTTGATGCCGAGCGCGGCTGGGCCGCAGGTCTATGGGGTGAAGGCTACCTGTCTACTAGCGACGGCGGGGTCACATGGGTGCAGGAGAATCCGGAGTTCTTTCAAGGAGATTTGTCAGCGCAGGACATGATGCCAGAACTGCTCGTCGCGCGGCTGCCATCACTGACACAGAGTGGTGAAGCGCAGACGATAATCGACAAGCTCATCAAGTACCAGAATGACCCTCCGTTTGACCATCTCAGGAGGGTGAAGCTGTGCACGGGGAACGACCAGGACGCACATGATGCGCTGACCCAGGAAGACTGGTACGTAGATCATGACCTTGAGACATGGAAGTACTACCACCCATACCATGCGTTCGATCGCGTCAGCATGCTGGAGGCGTTGAACACCGGTTTCCACTTCGTCACGCATAAGTGGCACGGCGGACTTCGTTACTGGGAGGCGGCGGATGGAGCCCCAAAGGAAGAGCGTATTAAGTGGAATGATCTCGACGACAGCGTTCGCAATGGAGACATGACCGGAATAGCTGTGACAAACGGCTGCTGCGCGCTCTTCTTGATGGACGATGAATCCATCGGGAGGCACTTCCTGACGTGCCCGACCGGTGGCGCCGTGGCTTACGCAGGCACTTCGGCGCCGAACTTCTTGGACGCCTCCCTGAACTCGGGTGCTGTTGTGTACTCCAACCTCCTGAACCAAGTCTATGGGCAGGACGTGACCCGGATCGGTTCGGCATACGCGAACGCGGTCTTCCCGAAGCGCGGGAATGGTCGAGGTCGCGCCTTCGAGAATCTCCTGGGCGATCCGCTCATGGACATCTGGACCGACACGCCGGGGTCTCTCACAGCCACGCATCTGCAGCAAGTCTCGACTCACGAACAGCCGTTCGACGTGACCGTGCTCGACAGCGTGACGTCGTCACCGGTCGAGGGCGCTGTCGTATGCCTGTCCATGTACGACCCGGATTCAGGCAAGTACCCGCTTTACCATGTACAGAAAACGAACTCCTCGGGTGTTGCGGCGTTCACCATCCAACCACCCACAACTGGCGAAATCACCGTCACCGTCACGAAGCACAACTACCTACCTCACCGAAGCTGTTGCCACGTCGGGATTCTCCTTTCGGACCCGTACGCAACCTACCCCAACTGGGGCCGGAAGTTCGTGCGCGAGCCGAACACCGACAACTACCACGTTGTGTTTACCAGCAGCGACACGGTCTTCTACTCACATTCCAGCGACGCCGGCGTGACCTGGGCTGTGCCAGAGTCAATCGGGCTAGGCACGTGCCCGGCCATCGCCTTGAATGGTCTGATTGGCATCGAAGGACTGGTCCCGTGGGTCGCATACTTGACCTCGAATGGCAGCATCATGCGTGCCATCCAAGTCACTCCGGAGACTTGGGACAAGGCCGTCATCTTCCAAGGCAGTCCCGGCATCAGTGCAGGCGCACCTTCCCTGGCTGCGAGCCCATTCGTGGGCACATTGCCGGGGCCGGAAGCCCACGTTGTATATCCGGTCGGCTTCGGATCTCCGCCGCTTGACCACTACGTGTACTTCAACACGTTCTCGCCACTCGGCATGACAGGGCCCGAGGTAGTCGACGCGCCCGGAATGATGCCATGCTACAGTGCGTCGATTGCGGCCACACCCGGGAGTGCCGTCAATGTGTGCTGGATCAGAGGCCAGAGAGTTTTCTATCGCCAGCGCACGGACTCGACATGGTCGTTCCCGTGGCCGATATCGTCGCCGGTCCCGCCCGCTACCGAGCCGGCCTCCAATCCCTCGCTGGAAGCATACGGCGACTACGTGTATTGCGTCTGGCACGGGCCGAACGATGCCGGCGGCTTCCCCGGCGACGTGTGGCAGAGGTCGCGATGGCTGAATTGGCCACCGCAGCAGTGGGCCAATCCTTCGAACCAGAGTCAAACGCCCAGCCAAGAGTCTGACTTTCCGGTGATGACTACTAACTTCGTGACGGTCTGGCACGAGCAGGTGTCCCAGGATAATACCGACATCTGGGGTAAATTCGCGCTGGACATGTTCCCCCAACCGTTCTTCGTATCGCCGCTGCCATCGCGGTATCCGCACGTGGACGGCTACTGGGGCCCGGGCACCGGGCAGTTCGTGTGCAACACGGTATGGACAGAGATGCGGGATCAGATGCTTCCGCTGTACGAGGTCAAGTCTGGGGTCCGAATCTGGTACCCTTCACTGGGCAAGGGCCTCGGGGTGGATCCGCACGACGGCTACGAACCTGGTTCGTACTACGCTGCCGAATTGGGCCGGCCCGAGCAGTCGCCCTATTGCCTATCCCGGGGCGGATACGCGAAGCTCGGGTCGTGGGCCGTGGACACGAGCGGCAAGGTTCTAGCGTACCAGTTGCCCTACCTGGACCCGCGCCAAGTCTACAAGCTGCGCGCCATCATCTACCACGAAGGCAAAGAGACATGGAGCGCTGCCATGCGGTGCGACTCCGGGGCTTGGTCGCTTCTGAAGTCGCTGCCAGGCGTACCGGATACCGTGTGGCTGCGTGTACCCAGGCAGTCGTACAAGCAAGACGCCCGGATAATCCTCGAACTGGCTCGAGTAACCGGCGACTACGTGTCGCTGGCCGAGCTCAAGCTTTTCCAGATAGAGGATAGGGCGCGCGAGGCCGAGGGCGCGCAAAGCGCGGGCGCGACCGACATGTACGTCACTCGCCTGCGGAGTTGCACGCCCAATCCGTTTGCGAGAACGACGGCGATACATTACGAGCTCGCACACGCCGGCCCGGTTGCTCTGAGCGTACACGACGTCTCCGGCCGACTGGTGCGGCGGCTGGAAAGCAGCCCCCGGCCTGCGGGCAGGCATGTTGCACGGTGGGACGGCACTGATGGCCGCGGTCGCATCGTACCTGCCGGCGTGTACTTCATCCGCCTGTCTGCCGGCGGCGAAGTCTCGACTGGACGTCTGACGCTGGTCAGGTAGAATAGCTGAGGCGGGGAGGCGGAGTCCGCCTCCCCGCCCTTCTCTATGGTGCGTCGTCTCGTTCTTATTCTTGTCGGTTGTGCGGCGGTTTCGACTGCCACAAGCATGAGGCGAGTCGCGCAGATTCCCTCGGGTCCGCACGCCGAGGCCGACGGTCGAGTCCTGCCCTTCGATAGCGACCACGACTCGATGCCTGAGATGATGTTCCACACGGGCACGATTCAGCCATCTGACCCGCTGCGCAATGAAGTCTGGAAGCATCAGGGATGGAATCGCTTCGGTCTGGTCTTTGCTGACACCGGTGAGTATCCGGAGCCCCCGGGCATCATCACGGGCGACGCTATCCCCTTCGCCGCCGGCGACATTGACGAAGATGGTCTGACTGACGTTGTCTGCATTACCGTCGAGTACGACTCCACCAGGCCCGACACAGCCTACGACATCCTTATGACTCTGGAGAGTCCTGACAGCTTCAGTTATCCCTGCTCGCTTTCGTGGTACTATCGGTTCAGTGGTCTCTTCGTCATCCCAATCCCAATCTACTACCCGCCAGACTTGGATAAAGACGGACACCGGGAGATACTGAGTCTCACACCAGATGCGTCCATTGCGACCGGAATCTGGGAGAACGTGGGCGACGACTCGAACGAGTTGGTCTGGCATGATACGGTGTACGGGTACAGGTTCGCCTTTGGGGACTTCGACCTGGACGGCAGGAAGGACTTCGCCACGGGCAATCTCGGCAGTTCGGGCTGGGTGGAGGTCTGGGAGTGCAAAGGAGACAACCAATACGAACGAGTCTACAGGGACACGGTGCTGCAACCCAATGGAGCCGACGTCTTCACGACCGATGACATAGACGGCGACGGCAAGCCGGAGTTCTACGTCGCCTACCAGAACGTGCCGCGCGGGAAGATGTATCTCTACATGTGGGAGATGACTGGTGATGACCAGTACAACCGGACGCTGGTGGATTCGTTGTGGTTCGGAGGGGACATGTGGGGCCGTATCAGCGAGTGCGGGGATATCGACGCCGACGGGGTCGACGAGTGCATCTGGACCACGCCGGACGTCATCAGGATGTACAAGGCAGTCGGCGACGACCAATTGCAGGAAGTCTGGCACTGGAACAACGACCACGGTGTTCGGTCGCTTGTCAGCACGGTCTACGACATCAACAACGACGGCTACAACGAGTTGATAACCGCCGGCAACGCGAAGATATCGATATTCGAGGTCGATGCAGTCGACCTCGTGTCGCCAAACGGTGGAGGCTACCAACCAGGCGACACGGTGCCAATACGGTGGCGCGTCAACACACCCCCGCGCTGCGACTCGCTGTCCTTGTTCCTCAGGCGCGACACCCTGTGGAACCTCGACACGATAGCCCGCGGACTGCCGGCTTCTGATACTCTGTATCAATGGATCATACCCGCAAGCGTGCCCGATACCGGCCGCGTCGTGGTGATTGCCTACGGTCCCGGCTGGCAGTTCGACATCTCAGACAGCGTCATCAACTTCACCGGCGGCGGCGTAGCCGAAGGAACTCGCAACGCGCCACTGCAATGGTCCCTCTCCGCTAGCCCGAACCCGGCCCGCGGAGCGTTCTCCGTCTGCTACGACGTGCCGAACCAGAGCCACGTATCGGTCGGCGTGTATGACGCAGGCGGCAGAATGGTCCGGTCGCTATCTGAAGGTTACGTCTTGCCGGGTCGCTACGAGTCTAGGCTGCCAGCGGGTACGCTGCCCGTCGGAGTCTACTTCGTCCGGTTGGAGTCGGCTGCCGGCAGCCGGCAGCCGCTAGTCGTCACCAAGATTGTGGTTACGAGATAAGGAGCTATCACCATGCACTTACACAACGTCACAGGCCGGCTCGTGCGAAGGCTGGAGAGCGGCCCTCGTCAGAGGGGCATTCATGCCGCGCGCTGGGATGGCACTGACAGCCGCGGTCGCGTCGTTCCTGCCGGCGTTTACTTCGTCCGCTTCTCAGCCGGCAGAACCGCCTCGACTGGACGTGTGACGCTGGTCAGATAGAATGGGATTGGTGGGGAGGCGGATGCCGCTTCCCCGCCGCATTCTATGGTGCGACAATTACTCTTCATACTGGCCGGGTGGACGGCAGTGCTCGGTGCCACGAGTCTGAGGAGAGTGGCCCAGGTTCCGTCGGGTCCTTACGCCGGGTCTGTCCCCCTTGTCTGCTGCGATAGCGACCACGATTCGCTGCCTGAGTTTATCTTCAACACCGGGACCATACATCCCGATGATCCTCTGCGCATCGAGTTCTGGGAGCATCAGGGCTGGAGCCGGTTCTCGCTTGCCTTTGCCGACACCGGCAAATACCCGGAGCCTCCGGGCATCACGACCGGCAATGCCATTCCCTTTGCGGCCGGCGACATTGACAATGATGGATTGACCGACATCGTGTGCATAACGATCGAACCCGACTCCCTCCATCCAGACACGGCCCATGACGACGTCATTACGATAGAGAGTCCTGATGGCACCAGTTACCCCTGCTCGCTCTCGTGGTACTACCGGTGTGGGAACAACTTCGCCATACCCTTTCTGACCTGCTATCTGCCGGTGGGGTGCCCCCGGTTCGATGGACACCTGTAGTGATGGGTGTAGCATGAAACCG
>CAZVCQ010000004.1:0-24831 GCA_964626085.1 uncultured bacterium | reverse complement strand
CCGGTGCCGCGTTCGGTTCCATCCCCTTTGGCTACATCGCCGGCCGGTTGAATGGAATCGACATCCGCCGACACGGCTCCGGCAACATCGGCTTCACCAACGTTCAGCGCACAATCGGCTGGGCCTGGGCCGTGCCCGTGCTGCTCCTGGACGTCGCAAAAGGCCTGGCTCCAACCACGTTTGCCCGCAACTTCGCGCTGGTCCCCGCACTCGTGGGAACCGGGGCGATTCTAGGCCACGTCTTCTGCCCCTGGCTCGGATTCAAGGGTGGCAAGGGCGTAGCGACCACCATCGGCGTTGCCGCTTTCCTCTGCCCGCGTAGCCTGCTTGCCGGGCTCGGCATCTACCTCGTCGTGCTTGCGGCAACCGGGTTCATATCGGTCTCATCATTGGCGTTTGCAGCTGCCCTGCCTGTCCTGACTGCCCTGTTCTACCGGGACGGCGTCTTGCTTCTGGTGTTTGCCGTCGGCGTTGCGCTCGTCATCATCATCCGACACGGCTCCAACATGCGGCGCCTCGCCGCCGGGACCGAACCACGCCTCGGGCTCTGGCTCAGGTTGTTCCGGAGAACGTGAAGATCGCATTCGTCGGGGCCGGCCGTTGGGCGCTTGCCCTTGGAACCAGGCTGGCGGCAAACGGACATGATATTTCCCTTTGGGAGTTCAGTCAGACAAACCTGGAACGTCTGACGACCACCCGACGTCACCCTGATCTACCAGAGAACGTAGCGATAGCGACGACGGTATCCGTAACCAATGACTTGGCTGACGCTGTGGCGGCGGCGCAGGTCATCGTGTTCGCCGTACCTTCCGACACGCTGGCCGGGGCAGTCCAGGAGGTGAAGGCTCTTCACACGAAAGCTCAGACGCTAGTGACGGTCACCAAGGGCATTGAACCGAAGACTCTCCAGCGGCTGTCCGTCACGATCACCGAAGCACTGCCCGCGCTGCCGGTCGTCGTCCTGGCAGGTCCGGGTATCCCCTACGACGTCGCTCTGGGCGACCCTACTTCGCTGGTCGCGGCCTCGGCAAGCGAGACCGCGGCAGCAATGGTACGAGATACGTTCACCGGCGGCAACCTGCGGGTCTACTCGCATGGAGATGTGGTCGGGGTTGAACTTGGTGCGGCCCTCAAGAACGTCATCGCCATCGCGGCTGGTGTGGCTGACGGAATCGGCCTTCGCATCAACGCCAAGGCAGCGCTGCTGACGCGAGGGCTTGCTGAGATCACCCGGCTCGGACTCGCTTTCAACGCGAACCCCATGACCTTCGCCGGGCTGTCAGGCATGGGCGACCTGATAGTGACCGCATTCTCTGACCACTCCCGCAACCACTCGCTTGGTGTAGCAGTCGGCCGCGGCGAAACAACTGCCGCGGCTCTGTCAGGATTGTCAGGCGTTGCCGAAGGCGCGACAACCGTGTGCTCGGCCAGAGCACTGGCCGGAAGCCAGCGAGTCGAGATGCCGATTACCGAGGAGGTCTACCGAATGCTGTACGAAGGCGTCTCCCCACGGGACAGCATGGCGCGGCTGCTGCGTCGGAGCCCGCGTCAGGAGATATGGAAGTGAAGCGCGGTAAGCACTACCTTGTAACCGAAGTCTGCCGGAAACTGAGCATCGAGCCCCATATCCTCCGCTACTGGGAACGTGAATTCGGCATCAAGCCCGCCCGCAACTCCGCGGGCAGGCGCATCTACAATGAAGCTCAGGTCGAGCGTTTGCAGCTAGTCAAACACCTGGTCCGGGCCGAAAAACTCACCGTGGCCGGCGCCCGCCGCCAACTCGCCAAGATGCCCGTACAACCGAACCAACCCGCCGCCACAAGTGCCCCCCACCAAACCCTCCTCTGGCTCAAGAAGGAACTCATCTCAATCAGGGGCACGATCGAGTCCCAGCAGTAGCAGATGCCCCAGTCGGAATCTCCCGATACTGTCATAGACGATGGCGTCGAGGTCGAGACCATGGACCACTGCGACATATGTCGAGGCGGAACGTTGGACAAGATCGACGCAGCGAACCGGATATGCAGATGCCGGCGATGCGGGTACGTGTTCGTCAATCCCAGACCAACACAGAAGGAGATAACCCAGTTCTACTCGCGTTCGACGCAGTACGATCCATGGTTGGCCGAGGAGCGTGGCCGACTGGCCCTCTGGACCCGAAGGCTGAAGATCATCCTCAGTTACAAGCACTCCGGGAGGCTGCTGGATGTTGGAACCGGGACTGGGCATTTCCTGGCTGTTGCACGCGAGTTCTTCAGCGTTCACGGAACCGAGGTGTCAAGCAGCGGCGTGAGAATCGCGCACGAGAGGTACGCCCTGGACGTATCGCAAGGCGAGTTGGGGAGTGTCAACTTAAACTCCAAGTTTGACGTGGTTACTCTCTTCCACGTACTTGAGCACGTCCCGAGTCCATCCACCACCATCAACCTGTGCCGGGGACTCATGAATACCGACGGGGTTCTGCTGATCGCAGTGCCAAACGACATCAACCGGTTGCGGTCAGTGGTCCGTCGTGGCCTTGCCAGCATGGGATTGAAGAGGTATCGCTGCCCGCGATACCACGGGGTGAGTCGCATGAGGCTCGATGGGACACAGCACGAGCTCCATTTGTCCCACTTTACACCTTCGGTTCTACGATACCTTCTGGTGAAGAACGGGCTGAGGGTGTCCGCAGTAACGCTGGACCCATACTACGTTGGGAGTCGGGTGAAGGACGAAGCCAGAGCTCGAAGGCGATACCTCTGCTACCTCCTGCTTCACAAAGCCCTTGGCGTCAACATGTATGACACAATGCTCGTCGTCGCCCGCCCATTCAAAGGCGGCGCCCTCGGCAGCCACTCGGAATGAAGGGCACAACCACTGACGCAGATCCCACGCCGGACAACTGCCATGTTCTCGCTGAAGGAAGTTGATACACAATTGCGTCGACTCGCCACGTCGAAGGCCGCCGGATCGACGGCGCGCGGTACAGAGATGCGGGGCTGCCCTCCCCGTCTGAATCATACGATTGGGAGTGGGACCCGACGCGCTGTACGACCTTGGCACGTCATCGCCTGGCAATCCCTCGCATGAACTGAAGGTCAGTCCAATCCCAAAGCCGTCGCGGCGACTTGTCAATATCCGTTGGGACGCTGTTCCACAGATATGTGGCTCTATTCACAGCCCCACTGAGATTGATTAGAAGACTCAAGGCGGCGACCAATACGAGCAGTGCCAGCAGCCAGCCGCGAAGTGCTTTCCGCGCCTCTGAGAACCATACCAATACGGGAACAAGGAAGTAGGTAAGATATGGCACCACGTCGGCAAAGTAGCGCGGTCCGAAGCTGTGGCCACCATGCCAGTCGGGGAAACTGGAGATAACCAGCCAGTGTAGGACGACCACGCCAACAAGGAACGCTGTCAGCAGACGGCTAGTCCGGGCCTTCAGCGCCAGCACCACACCCCAGACGGAAAACAACAGCACAGGGCAGAAGACAAACAACCCGCGGGACGGGCTGACGAGATTCCCGGCCAGACCTTCGAGCAGGTGCACCGACGCGCCTACCTTGTGGGGAGAGAAGTAGGGAGGCAGCACCGAATGGTAAAGCCACAGATTGTACCAGACAAACGGGACCACTACTATCAGGCTCCAACCAAGATACGGCAGGAGGTACTTCCGATAGCGAATGGCGACGAATAGGGTCAGGGCGACGACTGACAGCGCGTTTGTCGGGCGCACCACAAAGGAATAGGCCAAGGGCAGACTCGCGAACTGCGCAAATAACGGCTTCTCGCGGGCCTTCAACAGGATCAGAAGTGCGGCTGTCAGCATCAGCATTGACGGTCCGTGTTGCCACAGCGCCCTGCTGGCCGTTGACCATGCTGGCGTACAGAACGCAAACGCGAGAGCCAGCACAAGAGAGGACAACGAACCAAGAAACTGTCGACCGATGAAGTACATGAGAACGGCAGTCAATGCCATGAACAGGGACGCGACCAGTATTTCAACCTGTCGGTGAAGGGTGGCAGCGTCTACCCGTTGGGTGCGCTCGTGGCGTAGTTCCCTGATGAAATCTGCAGTCTCCGGGGACATCGACGACAACTGCCTCAGACCAACATCAATTGCGTATACCAGCGGGGCCGCAAGCAACGGCGTGCCGATCGGGTAGCTGCTGTAGACATGACCGTTTACCATCTCATAGACATACCGAGGGCCGCCTAGAACGGCATCACGGTATTCATCGAGATCGGCGTTGCCTTCGTGTATCAGGCTCAGACCGATCTGAACCGACCACATGGAATCGGATGATTGGGAGACGGGGCTGATCCCCTGCAACAAGAACACCGACACGAACAGCAGAAGGGCGACCCAGGGACGTCGCTTGGCATCCTGCAAGTGCTTGGCGGCCCCCCTGGGGCACTCCGTACTCACGGGTGCACAAGTCGTTTCCGGACTCACGCTGACGCGAAGCTACAGACCTGTCCTACCCAAGTTGTGGGCCTTTCGCCGCGACGCATCGGGTATCGTATCTACAGCCAAGCCTGCACCCGTAGCAGAAACCCCAGAACACTCCAGTTGTCCTGATAGTTGCGCCTGTACGAGCAGTCCAGCATGATCTTCAGATGTTCAGAGATGGGGTGCAGATTCAACCCCGCCGTTATCATCCACTCGGGGTGTCGGCCCTGCGGCAGGACAAGGTCAAACCGAGCGGCCGGTTCCCAGCCAACTGCACTCCAAACGGCCTGGAGATACGCGGCGTTGTTGGGCACATCGCTTCCGTAGTGGCTCTGGAATTCTGATTGAAATACGATCGGTCCGGTCTTCATTCTGACTTCGGCGGCCACAGTCCTCCAGACCGAATCCGGAGACCCCGGCCACCCGTAGTATCCGCGCAACGCAAAGACTGCATCAACAGCAGCGAGCGGTTGAGCAGTGATCCTCGCGCAGAGGTCTTTCTTGTTGTTGTTGTCACCCCTATTCGCACCGGCTCCGTTCAGCAGAGCCGCGACAAGAGAAAGATGCCTGTTCTGCCAGCCGCCCATCGCGCCGATGTCACGGCCTCCATTCGACTTCGCGTACGCCACTAGCAGAGAGTTGTTTACCAGGGGCTGACGCACATAGCTCGTCATGTAGTCGAAGCCAAGCGGCGGCAAGAACTGCCCGACCCTGGCCCCGAATCCGCTTCGCCAGGCGAAATCAACGTACATGTCCAGCGCCGGCCCTCCCCAGAATCCCCCGACGTCGAAGTAAGTTCGAACGGAGACAACCGGGCTGATCCTGCCGGTTAGGCCTGCCAAGGCGACCGGCCGCTCGAAGGTAGCGTCGTTGCCGGACAAACCGCCAATCGTAAAACGATAGAAATGGACCGTGCTCCATACCTGCGCATCAAGACTTATCTTGCCATCAAGCAATTCCACTCCATATTCGCCACGGGCGTAACTCCCCAGCAGCAGAACTGCTGCACATACCGTGATGAAACCTCTCATCGGAACAACCTCCTCTTGGAGTCCGAAGCGCTGCGCCAGGTAATCTCCATGCATCGGAATACCGGGGCTACGCGTGGGTCAAGCAGTGTGAGGCTTGGCCCAAGGCAATAGTGCTCCGTCAAGCTCACGTCAAGATAGTAGTATCGCAAATGCTGTTGTCAAACGCAGCAGCCAGTGACAGAGTATAGCCACTAATCACGGGCCTCGCAGCCCGTCTAGCCTTGACGTGCCAACGATCAAGAACGCTGTTCATAGACTGCAGCATATCAGGATCCGAACTCTGAGAAAGGACTGAGACCGTTGCACCAAAGCCCGGGGTAGACCGTGGCTGTGCAACGAATCGCAGTTGGCGACTTCAGGGAGGATCAACAAAATGGGCACCTGCAATGCACGAATCCATCGTCTAGCGTCTGGCTGTCCGGAGCCAGTTCGACACAGGCCTTCGACCAAAGAAGTACTGCCAGTAGCCGACCACTAAGGCGATGTTAAGGTACAGATAGTACTGTACTAGAAGGAACTTGCGCAGACGCTGAGGTAAGACAAACAGAGCGGGTACTGTCAGGTAGGCGAGCAACTGGACCCAAAACGCAACCGCGAAAAGGGACGAAGTCGAAAAGACGGCAGAGCAGAGAAGCGTACTCAGCAGAAAACAGGGCACAAACATCCTGATCACCTTGTGTGAGAGGTAAATCCAGGCCTTCCTACCGTAGACAGGCGACAGCAAATCGACGGAACGAAGCAACGCCTGCATATTTCCCCTACCGATGCGAGCCTTGCGGACGAATTCCAGCCTCTCTACTTCGGTCCGCGTGACGGCCACCGCAGCCGGCTCGCTGACCACGTCAAAACCGTGCCGAAAGGACCGGATACCCAAGACGAAATCATCCAGAATGGTGTCATCGGGTATCGGATCGGCCAGCGAGCGCCGAATGAGCAGAGCACCTCCGTAGACCCCGACTGTGGCCCCGATCTTGCCCTCCCACTCCTTTAGCTTCGTTTCCCACCTGTCGTAGATGCCTTCGGCTGGGCTGCCCTGTTCGTTCACCCTGACGTAACGAGGCGTCACCACGCCGACTCGGGGATCCTGCATGCACCTTGTCATCAACGCTAGCGCATCTGGTGACACCGAGACATCAGCATCGGTGCAGAATAAGATCTCCCCGGCGGCCGCCAGCATAAGGCGATTCAACACAGCAGTCTTGCCCATGCGCGGCTCGCATTTGATCAGTCTGACGCCCTGGTCGGCGAACAGACCTGCCACTTCATCCGTACTGTCAGTAGAGGCGTCAGAGCCGATTATTATCTGCACCTTGTCTCTGGGGTAGTCAATGTCCAGGCAGTTCTTGATCTTGCCGGCTAGAATGGCCCCCTCGTTGCGGGCCGCAATAACGATTGAGACACTGGGTGGTTCGCTCGATTCGACCGGGGCGTACCTTCGCGGTCTGAGTCTTGCCCAAGCCCAGAGCGCCAAGGGGAACAACAACCAGTGGTATCCGATCAAACCAAGCGGGATCCAGAAGAACAGAATAGACAGAGCCGCCCTCACGACATCACCACGCAGAAGGGAAGTGCACGTGACGTGGGCGAACTCACGACTGGCCAGTTCCTAACGCGCGCCGATATATCTCTAGATGCCTACGTGCGGAACTATCCCATGAGAAACACGCAGCCCTTGCCAAACCACGCTCTCGCAGGTCGTCGCGCAGCTGCGAGTCCTGAAGAACGCCCCTCAGAGCACCCTCCAGTGCAGCCGCCGAACCTGGAGGGAATAGCACGGCAGCTCCGCCAGCCACTTCAGGCAGTGACGATGAATCCGATGCAATGACGGGCGTACCGCAGGCCATGGCCTCCAGGACCGGCAGACCAAAACCCTCATACCAAGACGGGTAGACTAGAACCTGTGAAAGTGCGTACAACGCTGGCATCGTCCGCAGAGGTACGTACCCGAGAAAATGTGTCGTATCTGACAGCTTCAGGCTCGCAGCAGTTCGGCGGACTGAATCCGCACCGCGACCCTCGCGACCCGCCAGCACGATCCCGTCGACAAGCCCCTCAGGAACAAGTTGGCTGCATGCTTTGAGCAGAGTCTCGATGTTCTTCTTCGTCTCAACGGCGCCCACGTGAAGGATGAAACGCTCCGGCAAGCCCAACTCGGCTCGAGCACTCCGCAATTCCTCCTGCCCGTGAGATGCCGTGTATCGCTCGTCGATTCCGTGATGGATGACCTCAATGCGGTCATCACCGATTCCGACTACGCGCACCAGATCATTGCGGGCGGCCTCAGATCCCGTTATGACCCAGTCCGCACGCCTGATGCCAAGCTCAACTTGCGAAATCAGGTACCTGCGGTGGATGAAGGAGAATGCCTGCGGTTTCTTGATGAAGGCGATGTCGTGAACCGTGAGCACGTATCGACAGCTACCGGTGGCCGGTAGTGCGTAGTTGGTCGCATGGTACAGATCCACTTTCTCACGTCTGAGGAGATCGGGCACGAGGAAATTCGTCCAGAAGGGAGAATACACTTTGGCCCACGTGCCACCTTCGGGGAATGCCCTCCCCAGGACTACCTGCCTGCATCCGCTCGGGAGCATGCCAGCGTCAATCGGTCGATCAGTTAGAAGCAGGAATTCGAATTCCGGCGCTAGATCAGGCAGTCGGCAAGCCAGTTGGTGGACGTAGTGACCAATTCCTTCAACGCTCTGGCGGGCCAACTTGCGTGCGTCAAGTCCGATTCGTTGGCGCATCAGTCCCAAGAAACGCCCATCTCTCGGGTTAGCAGCCATGGAGTGCTCAACAGAGTTATGATATGAGATCGCCTCTCTGGGTCAACGTGCGTCCTTCGTCGCCAGAGTGACATACCGTATGTTGCACCCGGGTGGTTCAGTGGATATGCTCCTTTGCATGCGACTTCTCCTCGACGCGTCGTTCCTGGCGGAAGCCAAGGTTGGGATTTCGAGGTACATAATCCAACTCGCCATACATCTCAAACAGCTGTGCGAAGTCACGATACTAACATCCAGACCGGATGCGTTTGCAGAGATCGGTTGCCGGCTCATAACGATACCCAGATGGACCAGCACACATCGAGGGAGGATTCTCTGGGAGTTGACTAGCCTCGCCAACCGCTGCACAAGTGACTTTGATGTTCTGCTGTGCACGACCCCGATGGCACCACCTTTGGTCAGGCTCGCGAAGGTCGCGACAGTGCACGATATCACACCGCTGGTCATGTCGGACAGACACTCATCTCGTAACAAGGCCCTCTTCTGGCTGTCACTCCAGACTCTTCGCTTTGCTGACGCAGTCGTGGTCGACTCGCGGCACACGAAAAACGACCTCATGGGTCTTGGTCTCGTGCCATCGAAGCGAATCAACGTGGTACCAGCTGGACCGGGCATCCGACCGACCGAAGCTGATAACCAGTTCGCTCGGCAGTTTCATCCGTACTTGCTCTATGTGGGCGGATACATCCCGACGAAGAACGTGCCGAGACTACTGGCCGCATTCGCGCGTGCCCGGATTGGTGACCCAACCCGTCTCGTTATGGTAGGGTATGGTAGCCCTCGCGACCTGGCCACGACCCGCGCTGTCGTGTCCAGACTGGGACTTGCGCAGCGCACACTCACCCTGTCTGATCTCGATGACGCGGACCTTTCCAGCCTGTATCGAGGGTGCCGGGCTTTCGTATTCCCATCCCTCTATGAAGGGTTTGGCTTGCCAGTATTGGAGGCCATTGCACACGGAGCGCCGGTGGTATGCAGCAAGAGCTCAAGCCTTCCGGAGGTTGGCGGGCAGGCAGTTCTCTACTTTGACCCAATGTCGATTGATGACATCGCCAAAAAGCTGGAGGCAATCCTCGGCGATGAGCCGCTGAGGTCGGACCTCCGGCAACGCGGCCTCGCAAGGGCTGGTTGCTTCTCATGGGAAAACACTGCTCGGGGCGTGCTCGACGCTGTGCAGTCCGCCCTGGGTCGCGCGCGTACCGGTGCTCACTGACATTGAAAGCGCAGTCCAATCAGTCCGCCTCCCGTTTCGGTGACGCGCCATGAAGAACGTCAGTGAGCATCTCGGCTGCTCGTCTGAGACTGAACCTGGCGGACTGTTCCAGCCCCAACGCTCTCATCTCGTTCAGGAGCGCCCGATCCCCCAGGACATTCGCCAGTTGTCGAGACAAATCACCAGTAGCACGAGGACGGAAATAGCGCGCCGCCCGGCCGCCCACCTCGGGCAGGCTAGATGACCAACTGCACAGCACTGGACATCCGCAAGCCATAGCTTCCAGTACCGGCAGACCAAACCCCTCATAAAGAGAAGGATAAACCGTGAGCCGAGCCGCGGAGTAGAGTCTGGCCAACTCCCTGTCACCTACCCGCCCCACGTAGCGTGCTCGCCCCTCAGACTCAGCCGTCCGGACGAGTTTGAGGATGGCGCGGCTATTCCAACCGATTGCACCTGCAATGACTAGCAGCGGAAGGCTCACTTCGCACCTGACAACCTGGAGCAGAGTGGCATGGTCCTTCCGGGGCTCAAGCGTACCAACCGTCAGCATGAACTCATCGGGGAGACCAAAGAACTCGGCGACCTCTCGGTGCGCGCGCACTCGTTCGACTGGCTCCAGACCGAGTGAACGCCCAAAGTAGACCACCGATACGCGATCGGTCGGTGTCCCGACAAGGCGATGGACAAGCTGGGCTGTCGCCTGAGAATCCGCCACGACCGCGTCCGCGGCGCGGACGGCCGCATGGAAGTTGAACATCCAGGACAACCGGTGCCTCGGACGCATGGTGCTGGGGCAAACGAAACCTGTGACGTCATGAACTGTCAAGACACGACGACAGGGTCGCCGCAGCCGAAGTGGCATCATCGCATTCTGCCCCCAAAACACGTCTACGCCGTCATCGGCAATCGCTCGGGGTACGGTATCCCTGAGCCAATGACCTGGAAAGAGAGAACGACGCCTGCTAGGAATGTGCACACGCCATCTGCCGGCCGGGAGCGGCACCTTGATGGGTGCAGGTGAGTACAGGACGAACTCATCGTTTGGAGACACCGCCATCATCTCCACCAGCATCTCGCGGAGATACCTGGCTACGCCGGCTCCCAGGTCGGCAAAAGCGCAAACGTCAACGCCGACCCTCACGTCATTACCCCACATTCTCGCCTGGGTGGCGCGACATTGGGCAATCAGCCGATTGGGCGACTCCCCTTGAGGGACGGGCACCAACAAGAGACCTCCTCAGGCAGCTACACATGCCTCTGCTCAAGGAATCGGGTACCCGACGGCCTTGAACACCTGCCCTCTCACCCGACCGTCGACGGGCTTCGGCCGCTCACGTTGATCCCCAGTCCCAGAAGGACGCAAAGCAGGGCCAAAGCGCCGTATTGGAAGGCAACGTAGTCGAACAGCCCGTGTGCTGCATAGGCTACCAAAGCCGCTCCCAGACCAAGCGCGAGTGCCCAGCGATCCGGAGTCCGTGCACGGACGATCCGATCCAGACGGAACAGCGTGCGCAGGTACAGCCAGCAGAATGCAGTGAAGCCGACGACTCCGAGGTCTACGAGCATCTCGAGGAAGATGTTGTGCGCGTGAAAGCGTACGATCCACCAGAGCTGACCGGGATACCCGTAGAAGTGTTTGACGTATCTGAAGTTGTCGAATCCGACCCCGAGCAGCCAGTTCGCCTTGAAGATCTTCCACGCGTAGGACCAGAGGAAAAGACGGCCGAGAAACGACGGATCCCCCTCCGAGGTCTCGCTGGCGCGGGACAGAAGTACGTCGCGCAGCGGACCAACGCCAAGCAACAGCAGCGCCGCGAACACCAATACGGTCCACAGCCAGCCGGACCGGACCCGGAGTAGCGCGTACAAAACGGCTACACCAAACCCAAGCCAGGCCCCGCGCGACCTTGTCAGCACCAAGGTGCTCAGAACAACAACCATGCAGAGCAGCACGACGATGCGGCTCGACGTCCTGTCAGTCTGAAGGAAGATACCAAGCAGGAGAGCGGTCCCGCATGAGAGAAAGGCCCCCAGCACGTTGAGACCACCTTTGCTGGTGATACCACCAAGTATCGCATCCGATCCACTCACCCCGGGAATGAACCAAGACACGAGGATGGTGGCCGACAAGGTAAGACAGAAGGTTAGGATGACCGCACGGACGTCTGTCACCGTAGTCGGTGCGACAGCGAAGAAATAGAGCAAAGCCATAGCCTCTGCGAAGAGCACAACCTGGTGCCAGAGTTCTGATCTAGTCCATCCGTGAACGACGGCGCTTGTCGTCGAAAGTACCAGCGACAGTCCGAGCAAAACCAGGGGGATTGTGTCGGGCCACGTCAGTCGTCTCCTCCTGATGCTCGCTCCATCAGCCAGGAAATCTCTGGTGACTATGATGAGCAGGACGATCGCCACAGGCAGGTACACGTAGCGTGCGTAAGGAATGGGCAGAAGCTCCAGACCTGCTGCGGGGAGCAGCGCTGCGAAGAGGGCAAGCGCGTACGAACTGCCTCTCAGCGCGACTGTCCAGGCCATAATCTGAAAGGGCCCGACCAAGAGAACCAATGCTAGGCGCGTGTTGCCGATGCCAAGAAACAAGAGAAAGCCACCGACGGACAACAGCTCAAGCAACATGAACCAACTGAATGACTTGCCACCCGTCTGCGAACCTCCCAGCCTAGCTTGCCTGGGCATCGTCCCTCCTGACAAGTGCGATCAGGAACCGGACATCCTGACGGTCAATGCCGCGCGTGACAAGGAGCGCAGCAAGGTACACAACGATGGCTAGTGGGAGCACGGCGGCAAGGCTCCACTTGACAGCCAAGCGCACAACAAAGGCGGTCGGCACCAATGCAGCCAAGGCGTGGAACAGAACACCTGCGTATTGACCGCTGCGTACTCCATCCGGCGTGGTCAACTGACGAGCGAGTAGATACACGAACCCAACGGCCTCGGCACATACAAGGGAGGCCGCGGCGCCGATCGCGCCAAAGCGCGGAACAAGGAAGATGTTACCTATGATATTGACACCCAACGAGAAGCCTGCCTGGGTCGTAACGATCGAGGGCCTGTCCACTGCCATGAGGTAGTTGCTCAGCAGTGAGTTGAGGCAGGCCAAGGCGGCCCACGCCGCAACCACGCGGAAAACGGCGGCGGAGCCTTCATAGCCGGAGCCGTACACGACAGAAGTGATCGGTCGGGCCAGAGCCGCACCAAGCAGGGCCATCGGCAGCACGAAGAGGCTCATGTACTTCAGTGCCAGTTGTAGTGCCTGTGAAAGCCTCTGACGGTTCGTTACGAAGAGCCGTGACAAGAGCGGGAAGACTGCACCGGAAAAGGCGAAGCCAACGAACGCTATGCCCATCGCCAACCGAAAGGCCGCGCTGTAGTTGCCAACCGCCTCATCACCGCGGAGCTTGGACAGCAGCGTAACGCTGTTCCAATAGTAGAGTGCCGTGAACGTGATAGTCAATCCAATCGGCAGAGATGGACGCAGTTGCGCCCACCATGCCTTTGGCGCGAAGCTGAGCCCCGGACGGACCAACTTCGCCCAGGCCACGGTACCGGCAAACAGCACCGAGAGAAGACCGGCACTTATATACAGGAGAGCGTAGCTCTCGACTCGGGCGCTCTGGCGGGACAGCAGGAAGGCGCCCGCAACAAGCACAAGGGTCTGGGTGATACGAGTCAGTGCGGCCAATTCCATGCGCTCGAAGCCCTGAAACACCCAGCAGTAGTACGACGTGACCGCGCTTTCCAGCACGAAAAAACTGCAGATGTATACTACGCGGACTGTGACCCGCGGGTAGTCCAGGAGATTAACTAGTACACCGATCAGAAGAATGACAAACAGAGATGCGAGGAGCTTCACGGCAAGCGAGTTGCTGACGAGGCGGCGCGCCTCCTTGGGATCTCTGGCAATCTCGCGCGCAGACATCGCACCGAGTCCCAAGTCGGTGAACACCGCGAGCATCGTCACAAAGGCTAGCGCAAACGACAGGACGCCAAACCTCGCCACACCCAGGTGACGTGCGGCCACCATGTTGAAGACGAACAACATGAGCTTGTTGGCGCCGTCAGCAAAGGCAAGGTATGTTGTATTCTTGGCGACGCGCCTGCTCGCCTGCGCCGGATGGTCCCGGTCTGGCCGGACCTCGGCGGTCATTGAACCGGTCTGTGTTTCCGGGTTGGAGCGCGTCGCAGAATGCGAAGTGACGCCACGAACTCGTCTCGGATGTCGCGCCAGCTCTGGTACTCATCTGGACGAGCGCTCTTCACGAAGCCGAAGTACTCGGCAACAAAGGCAAAGGCCACGCCGGCGCCCAGGCCGAACAGAAAGACTAGACCCACGATGATTACGCGCTTCGGAAAGCTCTTGCGCTCCGGTGGTACAGCATAGTCAAGGACGGTCAGCGCGGGAGCGTCACGGGCTTCCAGGACTCTCGCGTATTCGTATTGCTGGTACAGCGTGGCGTACCCTTCCTGCTGGATCTTCAAGTCCAGGTACCTGCGAGCGAACTGAGCGGCCACGACCGGTAGCTTCTCAAACGAGACCCCGAAGCCGACACCGAAGCCGCTCTCCCCGCCGCCCCGCTCCAGCTTGCGCAGTTCGTCGCGCGTTGCGTCCACCTCGCGTCGGAGGTTGTCAACATATGGGTTGTCGTCGCGTGCCCCAGACCGTGCAGCTTCATGCTCAGCCTCCTGCAAACTGAGCTCCGCCTTCATCTTTGCATAGACGTCTATGGCCGCTTTGGTCTCATCCTCCACAGAAGCTACTCTGTTCGCTTCCTGGAATGCCCTCAGTGATTCGCTGGCGACCGCCAGACTTGAGTCAAGCTGACTGAGCCGTCTCTCAATAAAGACCCTCATGTTGTGGCCGCGGCTGATGTTGGAGTACCGAAGGAAGCTGTCGAGTTCGGCAACATAGGCGTTCGCGACCTGCGCCGCAAGTACTCGGGAGTTCGCCTCCACCGATATACGCACTATTCCTTCCTCCGAGGATGCCAGCTTTGTCATGTCCTTCAATTGTCTGATGGACCTCTCGGAACTTCGCCTCTTCATCCGGTAGTGCTCAGCAATGCTGCACCGCTCGACAACGTGCTGCATGACCGTCCTACTGCTGAGGATTCCAATCATGAGATCCGATGACGTCGAAGAACTGGTAAGCCCAGCCTTGAGCTTACTCAGGCTGCCTCCGCCCCCGCCGCCCAAGAGACTCGTGATTCCGAATATGTCGCCCTCGTCGCTGGGCGGCAGGAGTTGGGCAACGGCTGTGTAGCGGGGAGGCAAGATGAAACTGACAACAACGGCGAGAACCGTGAGTGCGACAGTGTTCCAGAGAATAAGGCGGCGCCACTTGAGGATGACGCTGAGATACTTGACTACTCTATTCACGGTGGAAGTCTAGAGAATCGAGGGGCAAAGTCAATTGACAGCGGCCAGCCCCCCAACCGGACGCACGCCACGAAGGCACGAAAGACACGAAACGGATTTCCAGAAACGTAGTTGCTCGATTCAACCGACTTCGTATCTTCGAGACTCTTTGCCCCGCAATCCGGACGCCACGAAGTAGCGACGAAGCACTGCGGCGATGCGGGCTGACGCACGGCCATCACCGTACGGATTCCGGGCGCGCGCCATCTTCCGGTACGCGACAGAACTGCGGAGCAGCCGTTCGGTCGCCGCGACAATCGCATCCGGGTCGGTACCGACCAGCTTCGCTGTTCCTGCTTCGACCGCCTCAGGTCTTTCCGTCACGTCCCGCATCACCAGCACCGGCTTGCCCAGTGCCGGGGCCTCTTCCTGAATCCCACCGGAATCTGTAAGAATGATGTAGGAACGCTCCATCAGCCGGACGAACGGCAGATACTCGAGAGGCACGATCAAGTGCACTCTCGGCACTCCACCCAGGATCGCACAGACGGGCTTCCGCACATTCGGGTTGAGATGGACCGGATACACGACCACGACATCCGGATTTCGCTTGACCAGCGTCAGGAGGGCACGACATATCCGTTCAAACCCTGGCCCAAAACTCTCCCTCCTGTGCGCGGTCACCAGAATGACTCGCTGTTCCGGTGCAATCCCGTTCAGTGCCGGCACGTGCCACTCCGCTTTGCTACGGCGAATCGCATTCAGCGCATCTACGACCGTGTTCCCGGTCACGTGAATGTGGCCTCGCGGCATGCCCTCTCGGAGCAGATTCTCCTTTGCTCCTCGGGTCGGCGCAAAGTGTATATCAGCGAGACTGCTGACAAGACGCCGGTTCATCTCCTCCGGGTACGGCGAGTACTTGTCACGCGTCCGGAGCCCCGCCTCGACGTGTCCCACCGGGATTCGCTGGTAGAACGCGGCCAGCGCCGCGGCAAGGGCGCTGGTCGTGTCGCCTTGCACAATCACCATGTCCGGCCGGACCCTTCGCAGCACCCGTTCAACCCCACGAAGCACGCCCACAGTCACGTCAGCCAGCGACTGACCGGGACGCATCAGGTCAAGATCGTAACCAGGGCTGATGTCGAACACGCGGAGCACCTGGTCTAACATCTGCCGGTGCTGAGCAGTCACGAGCACCACTGGCTCGAACTCCCTTGGATGTCTTGCCAGTTCCTGGATGACTGGCGCAAGCTTGATTGCCTCGGGTCTTGTCCCAAAGCAGAACATCACTCGCCTCTTCATCGAATGTCTATCCACAGATTGCGCAGATGGCGCAGACATCAGCCCTCGATTCGAGCCCATCAGTGCGCCTCTCCCCAACTCCGGCCCGCGCCGGTTTCGACCACCAAAGGCACGGTCAGGCTCCAGGCATTCTCCATCTCAGTTCGAATCACCTCACGCGCCTCCTCCAGCTTCGCCTCCGAGACCTCAAAGACCAGTTCGTCGTGCACCTGCAGTATCATGCCGACACCGAACCCTCCGCCGCTCAGTCGTTCCTCGAGACTGAGCATCGCATTCTTGATGATGTCCGCGGCCGAACCCTGAACCGGCGCATTGATGGCATACCGCTTGGTCGCCTCAGCCACGGCCCGGTTCGGGTCGGCGATACCGGGCGTCGGCCTGACCCGTCCGGAGATGGTACGCACGTAGCCACTCTGCTTCGCCTGCTCGATGGTCTGGTCCCGCCACTTCGCCACGCCGGCGAACCTCGCCATGTACTCATCAAGGAACTCGCGCGCCCGCTCGATCGGAATGTCGGCCCGCGACGACAGCCCGTACTCTCCCATCCCGTAGACCAGTCCGTAGTTCACGACCTTGGCTAGGCGCCGGTCCTCGGGTTTGACGTCCGCGATGTCCTTCCGCAGGATCGCGGCCGCAGTCCGGGCGTGAATATCCTCCCCCCGCCTGAACGCCTCAGCCAGTTCCTCGTCGCTGGACAGATGGGCCAACACCCGCAGCTCGATCTGCGAGTAGTCGGACGAAACCAGCACGTTGCCGGGCTCAGCGACAAACGCGCTGCGTATCCGTTTGCCCAGCTCGGTCCTTATCGGGATGTTTTGAAGGTTCGGGTCGGACGATGACAGGCGACCGGTGGAAGTTCCGGTCTGATTGAAGGTCGCGTGCACGCGGTGCGTCTTCTCGTGCGCGGCTAGACGCAACGGCTCAAGGTAAGTATTGCACAGCTTGGTCAGCTCACGAAACCTCAGCACCTCCCGCACAACCTCGTTCTTCGGCGCCAGTTCGCTCAGGACGTCCACGCTGGTCGAATAGCCGGTCTTTGTCCGTTTCCCGTGCGCCAGCTTCAGCTCCTCGAACAGCACGCTGCCGAGCTGTTTTGGCGAGCCGATGTTGAACTCGCGCCCGGCCAGTTGGTACACGTGCCGCTCAATCGCCTTCAGGTCCTGCGTCAACTGCGCCTCAAGCCGGCTGAGCCCGCCAAGGTCAACCTTGATGCCCCGTTCCTCCATCGCGGCCAGGACCGGCACCAGCGGCATCTCGAGTTCTGTTGTCACTCTGCCAAGCCCCATGGCCAGCAGCTGCGGCTCAAGCGCCCCAAACAAAGTCAGTGCATGGGGGGCTGCACGCACCTCGTTCGACAATGGAGGCACGCGGCTGCCGAGCACCTGCAGAGTTACTTCCTCAGGCGTGAACGTTCGGCGGTTTGGGTCAGAAAGCCACGCCGCGACCCCAACATCGAAGAAAGGCCCGACCACATTCAGGCCGGCCTGGTGCGCCGCCTTCACCTGTTCCTTCAGGTCAAATCCAACCTTGAGCAAGCCGGCATCCGAAAGCAGCGCCTTCTGTGTATCCGAATCCTGAACCAACGCAACCGCGCCCGGTTCGGTACTCACCCACAACCCGTACCCGGACTCAAAACAGAGACCAACCCTTCCCGCCTTCTTCAAGCTGTTCAGGTCCAGACTATCTTGTCTCTCCACCCTGACCTCGACTTGTGGCGCGACTTCTGCTGCCAGTCCCCGGAACTCCATTTCGGTGAAGATAGACTGCAGCGCCGCCGCATCGGGCGCTCTCAACTTCAAACTCTCAAGCTCGGCCGGCACGTCAACGTCGACCCTGACCTCAGCCAGTTCCCGGCTCAGCCGTGCAATGTCCGCATGCTCACGCACCCGCTCGTCCTGTGCCAGAGCCGCATCGAGCGAACCCCAGCGAGCGAGTATCTCCCGCGCCCGCTTGGACCCGACCCCGGGCACTCCCGGTATGTTGTCAATGTCATCTCCGCTCAATGCCAGCAGGTCCGGCACCAGTTCCGGACTCACGCCCAGCTTCTCCTTCACATCCTCCGGGCCGAACCGCTTCTCCTTCCAAGGGTCGTACACGGTCACCTCGCCTCCGACAAGCTGGAGCAGGTCCTTGTCCGAGGTGGCAATCGTCACGCTCATCCGCGGCCCTTCGAACCTCCGCGCCAGAGTCGCCAGCACGTCATCCGCCTCGACCCCCGACACCTCGAAGCTCGCAATCCCCCACGCCCGCACCAGCTCCTTCACGACCGGCATCTGGGGCGGGAGTTCCTCGGGCGCGGGCGGCCGCTGCATCTTGTACTCGCTGAACTTCTCATCCCTGAATGTGCGTCCGGGTGCGTCGTACACAACTGCGCAGTAGTCCGGCTTCAGGCCCTTGAGCAGCTTCTTCAAGGTCTGGGCGAACCCGTACACGGCGGAAGTATTGAACCCTTTGGAATTACGGAGGGGATTGCGGACAAACGCGAAGAAACTCCGGTAGATGACCGAATGGCCGTCAATCAGCAGCAGATGTTTCACTGACTAGAGCGAGCCTCCATGTTATTCCGACATTGCACCGCAGACGCACGCTGGGCCCAGCAGCCAAGCCCGCGCCACTCACAGTAATTAGTATACTGACGTTCCCAGCACCCGACAAGCTAGAGTTCACGGCCTGAGTTCACGGCCTGAGTTCACGGTCGCAGCCAAGTGCGGGTTGCGGCGCATTTGACGTCCGGGGTTGGTCGCATACAATTCTAACAAGATGCCAAATAGGCCATGCAGTCGACCGGCGGCAGGTTCATTCAACCGGAGGGCATTGGCTGGTTCTGCCACGTGCGACACGATGGAGGTTGGTACAGGAACCGGACTAGTCTGCGGCTGGAGTTCGTCACTCACGGGACAGGTCAAACAGCTGGGTCATGCAAATCTGGAAGTGACGACGTCTTGAGTAGCATCAACCTAGCCTCAGCCGAAGCCGAGCGTGGCAGCCAGAACCGACACGCAGCGACCATTTCTCTGCTCGTCTCAGTAGTGTTGTCCGCGCGGCTAATCGGTTTCTACGTCAGGCACATATACGATGACGCATTTATCACATTCCGATACGCCGAGAATCTCGCCGCGGGGAAGGGCTTTGTGTACAACGTCGGCGAACGCGTGCTGGGAACCACATCGCCGCTATGGGGTCTAGTGCTGACCCCATTTGCTCGGGCACACCTCCCACTCACTGCGGCCGTACCGATCCTGAACGCACTGCTCGATTGCGCTGTCGTTCTGCTCGTCCTGCTGCATTGCCGCAAGCGCAACTGGATGCTGCCTGCTGTGCTGTTCGCAGTGATGTTTGCGGGCGACCCCAACATGGTCCGGATCCCCGTCGGCGGCATGGAGACGAGCTTGCTCCTGTTTATGTGCGTGGCAGCGTTGATACTATTCGAGAACGGGCGGCGTGTCGCCGCTACGTTAGTTGTTGCGCCCTGCTACTTCCTACGGCCCGAGACTCTACTGCTGCTTGTGCTCCTGCTGACCCTGGTCGCGCTGCGGCGAAGGTGGCGAGACCTCACCATCATGGCAGCCCTTTCGGTACTTACTGTCGGGATACCTGTAGTCCTCCTCTGGGCGTACTACGGCAGCCCGGTCGCTCATTCCGTCATAGCCAAGTCGGCGGAGCTCAACGGCAACCTGCTGCCGGTGCTAAAGGAAGAGCTAGCAGTGAATCCGATCCACCTTCTCGTACTGCCGCTCACCGTTTGGGGCGCCACGCGAGTTATTCGTCTGCGCGGGCTACCGTGGCAGAGTCTGCTCTGGGGTGTGATGTATGCCGGGGTATACCTGCTGCTCCGACCAGCGGTGTGGGGCTGGTACTTCGTGCCCTTGCACTTCGTGAAGTTCTTCTTGGCAGCCTTCGGTCTGGCAGATCTGGTCGGGCGGGTCAGGGGCGCAAACCGGATCAGTGTATGGACGTGGGGGCTAGTCGGCAGCGGATTGGTGCTTCTGTCTGGACTCGCCATCGCGGTCGCCGTCGGCCCCGCTCCGGTCAGGAAGAACGTCTATGAACCACTCCAGGCGTGGTTTCGCCAGCACCCGGCATGTGACGCGAAGATCATGGCAGGCGACATCGGAGCGGTAGGCTACTACTCGGATGCGTACATCTATGACCTCGCCGGACTGGTAATGCCCCGGCCTCGCGCGAGCAGTGACCTCGCCGCCGCAGTCAGCAGTTGGCAGCCGGATTATCTCTTCCTCATCGCCAACAGAACCGAGGTCGGGGCGTTCCTTCTGAGCCCCGCTGCAGTGGCGCGGTACCGGGCAGTCGCGCGCTTCTCGAAGACCGGACAGCAGGACTTGAACCCCCGTCAGGACGAACTGCACCCACGCTGGCAGCAGGATTACATCCTCTACGAGAGAACTTGTGACACCCGAGCAGGCTGTCAACGTAATGGCCGCCCACCTGCAATAGAATCCCTGGGAGGTGCGTTTTGAACGCCCCGCGATGACTCGTCGGCATGTGCCTGTGGAAGACGCCGGACTATGAGGTGCGTAACATTGCTTCTGGTGATTGCAGAGGCGGCGTTTCCGTTGGCGGTCGGATACCACGTGGACCCGGTCCAGGCCTCCTGGTGTCGCTGGACAGGACATCGAGTGCCAGACAACAGTGTGAGCGAAACGGTTACATGCTGCTGGGACTCGCTCAAGCGCGTCGAGTTGTTTGCAGAGACTAGGAACAACGAAGGAGCCTGGCGTGTCGGCGTCTGGCTGGACGGCAATGAGGTCATGTGGAGCACCGGAGCTTCTGCTCACAACAAGAACTGGGTGAGATTCGAGAGCTGGAACACTCATGTTGCCTATGCCAAGGGCCGGAAATATGAGTTCAGGTTCACACGGTCAGGGTCAGACTCGTTCCAGTACTACTATGACAGCAGAAACCCATACCGTTATGGAGAGCTGATAGACCCAAATGAGCAGTCGATGCCAATCACCCCTGACTTGGCGATGCGGGTCTATGGGTGGATGAAGCCGATTGACAGCACATGGTTGTCCGTGCAGATACACATGAACACGGCTCGACTCGACTCTGCACTGGGGCTGGCCCACGCCCTCGGTATCAGATGTCTGGGAGATGACTTGGGCCACTGGAATGCGTGGGATGTTGACTCCGCCGGCGTCCGCCGTCGTTGCTCGACCTACACCGCAATGGGTTTTGAGGTACGGGGAATGCTTGCCTACGGCAATCCGAACGAAGGCACCATCGCAAGTGCGCCACCTGGCATCCCCAAGAACCTGATAAGGGCATATCCACCGCGCAACCTGTTTGCACCGCTGACGGACGACACGAACTACTGGGCAGGCTACTGCCGCGGCATCATGAACGGCCTCTACACAGTCAAGTACTGGGCGGTCTGGGGTGAGCCGAACGCCGGCTGGAACTGGGATGACCCGGACGTCGCATACTACCACGGCGGCGGCGGGGCCAGCGATCCAATAGACACACCCCGCGAGCGTTGCAGCCTGTACGTGAGGATGTGCTACATCGCGAAGCAGACAGCGCTGGGATTGGGACACAACCAAAAGGTGGTTGGCGGCTACGTATGGCGACTACTCATGGGGGGCACCGACCCGAGCGGAGATACCGTTGTCGCCACCGGCAAGTCCTGGCTACGTCATATGTTCGACCTGGCCGAGGACCCGAGCTACGGTGGGGCCGAGAATTGCTTTGATGTTGTCGGCGTGGACCCATACATGGACCAAGTCGTGTGGGGAGATGACCGCCTGTGGTTCGACCAAGGCAAGTTCGAGGCGGACTTGGACACTGCCCGGACCGTGATGCGGGCCGCGGGCCACGCGGATATGGAACTCTGGGTGACGGAAATGGGCTGGCCGAGATGGCTGTACCCGGGCGACACTGCCAGCACCCCCCCGAACCCTCCGCGGCCCCTCACCGACACTCAACTGCAGGCTCGCAACATTTGCCAATTCCTGGTCTCTTCGCAGGCGCGTTTGGCAGATCCGCGAGGCGGCTACGACCAGGTCAATTGGTACGAACTGACATCGCACCGGGGCTCGCCGAAGGACGACTCTCTGACCGGGGGACTCGGTTTGCTGGACACGAATCGCAGGCAGTCGCCGCTGCCCCAGTGCTGGGCCGCTGCGCAGGCGGTCGAGTTGTTGGAGGACAAGCGCTGCAATGGCAGAGTGACGGATGGCGACACGGCAGTGGACAACCACGTGCGGATGTATGAGTTCGAGGATATGGACGGCAAACGGACGTGGGTGTGCTGGGCGGATGAAGCGGCCAATCAGAGCATCGACGTCAGGCTGCCGGTGCGGACGAACAGCCTGGCCGCCGAGTCTCTAGCCTACAGTGTGACTACGCCAGCGTTCTCGCCGCGGGTCAGAGACGACGGCTGGCTGTCAATGACCCTGAACGCGAGACCGGTGTTCATCAGTGAGAAGACGGCTCCGCAGCGTCCGGACCTAAGAGTGGACAGCGTCCAGTTCGTGCCAGCGGACGAAGTAGTTCGCGCTTGGGCTACAAACCACGGCTCCCGGGCTACGCCAGTTCGGTCAGGATCACGCGTCCCGTACCCAACGTTGGCCGTCCTCAGGGCGGATGGTGATTCCCTAGAGCAACAAGCCCGGGCGACCTCGATTGCAGTAGGCCAGCAGGCAGAGTTCACATTCGACCTCGGTCAGAACCAGTTGCCCGACACCGTGCTCATCAGTGTCAACGTGAACCCGGACCAGACCTATGTCGAACTTGGGACCGACGACAATACTGGATACACGCTCGCTATCAAACCCTAGTCTCCCCGCGCAATCCGGGTCCGCGGTTCCCGTTCGCGCAAGGACGTCAGCCGGGAACTCCCCTCTTGGACCTCGAAGTCTGCGTGATCTGAGTATGACGGGCGGCGGAACGCGCTCCCGATGGAATTCGGAGGGCTTTGACGATCTTCAATCGACATAAGCGCTTGAAGAAGAACGCTTTAGACATGGCGGAACTCACCTGAGTCTACATTCCGGGAACCACGGTGGGAACCGTTCCCGGAACGGTTCCCAAGGTGGTTTGGAATGCCACTGCCAAGGCCACCCTCGGGCCTGCTTCAGCGGCGGCTTTCCATATGAGTTGCGCAGCGACACCGACGGTGATTCCAATCTTCGCTTGCAGGGCGATACGCGCAATGATGGGCAAGTTGATTCAGCAGGTCATCTGCACGTCGACTCTGGCGATGGATCTCAGAACGACTGTGAAGGTGAATCGCGCGGCGATTTGCAGACCGGTTCTCAAACCGATTCCAGCCTTGACTTCCCACGGAGGGACCGCGGACAGCGAACGGGAGCGGCGAGATGCCACTCCCGTGTTCAATCTCTTGAAGCCGAACTAGTCCGCCGTCTGAATCTTGTACGGCAGGAGCCAGCCATTGTAGTCGTAGGGCTCGGCCGGGTCCATCAGCGTGCTCTTGGTCATGAGGTCGAAGATGACGAACCTGAACCCGGGTATGATCTGCGCGTTCCAGGTTCCGGTGTAGACCCCATCACCCTGGCTGTCGAACGGCAGTCTCACGAACAGCCAACCCCAGAACGCATGCAGCCACGCATATCCGTCGGTGGCGTTGGTATAGAGCGTGATGTCGAGCTTCTCACCCGGTGTGAACGTTATCAGGCTATCAACCAGGAAGTACGTCTCGAGCGGAGCGGCAATCAGAATGTCGCGTAACGAACTGTGGATCCTCACCGAGTCAAGCCGCACCGTGTTCACGGTATCGGACTGGCCGTAAGCCAGGGATATCTTCTTCAGTTTCCATCCCCGGTCCGTGTCCGTGTCCCTGCCCTCGCGCTCGTACACCGCGTTCAGCTGCACTACTTCCTGAAGGGGCTTGGTCCACTTGACCGCGGTCGTGTCGCTGGTTTTGACCCAGTGGAATATCTCGCCGTAGTTGTGCTGGTGCCAGCCGACCCAGGCCGAGTCGTCCTGGACCTGGACATCAACAACCGGGACCGAGTCGTGGGTCTGCGGACCGCGCCACCAGATGCCCATCGTAGTGTCGTCAGCCGAAAGACCGTTCTCGGTCGAGTCGCCCGAAGTGCCGGCCTTGAAGTGAGTGGTGTCGCCCTCTACCAGGGCCCGAACCGCGGCCTGGTCTTTGTCGACGTCCTGCTGTTTGCAGGAGGAGAAGAAGATGACCGCGACCACGAGCGTGACGGTCAGTACCAGTACTTTGCGCATCGTTTGCTCCTTTCGCCTACCGATCACGCCACTATTATCACCGTAAGCCGGGGACGTGTCAAGCTGAGCGCAGCGCCGCCCGACGGACTCAGGCAGCTGGACCGTCAGGTTGAGAGGGGAAGTTCGAACATTGCCCAGACCGGGGCGTGGTCGGAACGCGGATAGCCTTCGGGGTGACCGCCGTGCTGCCTGCGCTCGGCTTCGAGCAATTGACTCTCGACCCCGGCGACGACGAGGCCAAGCGAAAGTCGCTGGCTCACCAGTATGTGGTCGAACAAATGCCGCTGTCCCCGGCCGACATACGAGAACGCCCGGTCCATCGGGACCCGCCACAAGGCCTGAAACAGCCTGCGTTCCTCGCTCTGTGCCAACTCGCTCCCCTCCTCATCCTCCAAGCCCATGACGAGGCTGACGGCGGTGGAAACCGGTGCGTCATTGAAGTCGCCGAGCACGGCGTAGTGGTCGGCTGTCCTGCGA
>CAZVCQ010000003.1:0-25699 GCA_964626085.1 uncultured bacterium | reverse complement strand
CCGGTTTGAAGACCGCCCCGGCACCGTAATTGCGGCAGCCGATCCAATCATCAGCAGCCGAGGCAAGGACTTGAGCCGGTTCCTCGAACTGATGGCAGTGGCCACTCACTACGCCAACAACAGCACACGGAACACGCTTGATGCCGCATGCAGGTGGCTGGGGACTCCACCGGCGCGTGAGAGCATCGCCTTGGGCAACATGGGCTTCTCGTCGCGCCCCGACGTGAAGTTCACCAACGGCATCTGGAATTGGTATTTTGCTCTGCGGCTCAGGACCGCAGTGCCCCATACCGTAAGAATGCCTTTGGAGCTGGAGGAGAAGGGCTGGCTCGGTGCGGCGTACGACTCGCTACTGCTGATGCCGGCACTCGAACGCGCCGGCGCCCGAATCATCAAGTAGAAGAAGCCCGAAGTCGGCTCTGCGTCCTTGCAGGTGCCATCCGGTGGCTCAATACGAAGGCCGAATCAAGTCCGACTGAGCCGGAATCTGGCTTCGTCATTGAATCGTCACTCGGACTTCGCACTTCCAGACATGACTGGAGAGTCTATCCTGTGGGGACAGCGTTACGCCCTGCGTAGCTCTCCCGCGTCTGCGATGAGCTCGACTGGCCGTCCCCGACTCATGAAGTCGAGCAGGCTCATCGTGTAGCCGTACGCGCCCGCGTTCAGGAGGCCAATGAGGTCTCCTGCTTTGGGCATTGGGAGGTTCGCATCCTTGGCGATGCAATCGAGCGGCGTGCATATCGGCCCACACACCTCTACGTGGACCGTTGCGTGCTCGCCCAGCCGGTTGAGTAGCCGAGCCGGATGCTCGATGCGCATGAAGACCGGTCGCGCGAACGCGTTCATCCCGCCGTCGCAGATCGCGAACACCCGGCCGCGTGACTCCTTCACCCGGACCACGCGCGTCACGAAGACACCCGCCTCAGTCACGAGATAGCGTCCACTCTCGAAGAGCAATCGGCACTCGGGGTGTTCGGCACGGAATCCGGCAAGCGGTCTGGCAACGGCCTCGGCCAGACCGGCCACGTCCAATTCATGGTCCCGCTCATTCTGCGACACGCCGAACCCGCCGCCGAAGTCAACGGTCTCCAGCTTGAATCCGATCTCCCGACCTAGCTTCCGCGCAAGGCTGAATACGTAATCGATGTGCGTGGCGAGCCACGCCTTGTCCAGCACCTGGCTCGCTGAGTAGACCTGGATTCCGGCAATCCGCGCTCGCTCGAGCTTGAGCCCGGCCAAATCGGCGACAATCCGCTCCTCGTCGAACCCGAACTTGCTCGGGCCGCCGACCATCACTTCCTTGGCTTCGGGCTGCTGCTCCATCGTATTGATACGCAACAGCACGCGCGGTCTCACCACCAAGCTGCGCGCTGAGGCCTCGATCAGCTCAAGGTCGGAGGCGGCATCGGCGACGATTGCGTGGACTCCCGCCTGAAGAATCTGCTTGATGTCGGCCGCAGTCTTGACCGGCGCGACGTAGACGACGTCCTGCGGAACAAACCCGGCCGCAAGCGCAGTCGCGAGTTCAGCGGGCGAACTCACTTCGGCGCCCGCCCCGGCGTGAACGAGCACTTCGCAGACCGCCGGGTTTGGGTTCGCCTTCAGCGAGTAACAGATGTCGAACGCGGGGAACCGGTCCTTCAGCAGCCGGTACTTTGTGCGAATGGCCGCGGCCGAGTAGACATAGAACGGCGTCGGGTAGTTGCCCGCGATTGCGTCAAGCGCGACGTCATCCGCCACGAACCGGCCATCCCGAACAAAGAACTCGTCAAAGCGCATATTCAGCCACCGTAAGCTCGAATTCCGAAGCCCGAAGCTCGACTCAAGCTCGAATGAGCCCGCGCAAGCCGCCGGTTCGCATTCGGGCTTCGGTATTCAATCGTCATTCGGGCTTCGTGCTTCGGATTTGTTCTAGGAGCGTGTCGGAGAACCGGCTGTTTCGGACGCACGGCCACCACCAGTTGACACCGGCATCGCGCAGTACCGCAATAGGTTGTAGCACCGTGGCTCTGTCGAGGGGTTCTCCGACAGGCTCCTAGGTCCTCCGGTACACTTCTATTGTGCTCGCTCCCTGAAAGATATAGAACGGGAACGGCTCGGACACAGCCGTATCAATCCCGATAGACCGGCAATACTCCTCGCCGAAATTGGCCCCGGTTTCGGCAAAGACCAGCAGCTTGGTTCCTGCCTTCCGTGCCTCCTCGACAATCAACTCGAGTGAGTCAGTGGCAATGGTCATCCCGGTCACAATCGCCAGGTCTGACTGGCCGACGAGGTCGAATGTCCTGGTCCCGTCCTGGATTTCAACTCCGTGCACCGTGGAACCGACTATGTCGCGTTCGAGGTCGCTTGCGCAGACATCGTACCCCTTCACCCGCAGGTCACGGAGCAGATTCCCGACCACACCGACGTTCACGACCCGCGGACACCGGCCGGACACGCCCGCAAGCAACCGCTCCACCTCGGCGAGGATGATGGCCGTCCGCGCCTTGGTCTTCTCAATCGAGTTACCCTTCAGCTCGTGCACCGCCACCGGCTGCCGGGGCAACGAGGCATAGAGCGAGTCGAGAGCCGCGATCGAGATGCAGGTCTTTTCCTTGACCAACTCTCGCGCGTCACTGCCAACCAACTCGCGGCCGCGCGGGTCATCGCCGACGCAGTAGCAGCAGCCCTGGCCTTTGGTCATGGCAATCCAGAACGTGTAATAGAAGGTTCGCTCAGCCGGGTTGGGCTTGAACGCCAGCTCAACCTTCCAGATGCCGCGCACCAGGAAATCCTCATCCGGCGCGTTCGCCATCCGCTCGATCGCCCTCTCCCTCAGAATACCGAAAACGTCTATCATGCTCTTCCTGTAATCCTCGACCGCCTGACCCCTCGAGCCATGATTCGCAGCCACCGTCTCAATACCGCTGCAAGTTCCCTCTCACGCCCAAGGTAGTTGTGCGGAGCACCCTCTATGACCGCGCCGGCGAACGAAGGGCAGTTGACCATGCACGCCTGGATGTCGTCGACGTACTTCTGCGGCTTGCCGACAAACGCCTCCTCCACCGTGCCGACCGCCAGCAGCACCGGCACGCGGATGGACCCGAGCTCGGGGAACTCCCGGCGGTCGGTACGGCTCATGTTGAACATGCCGGCTATCGAGTCCTTGTTGTGGCAGTCAAAGAAGGTTGCGGCCGAAACCGGGTATGGGGAGTCCTTCTCCGGCAGCAGTTTCCGGCCGCTGCCCTTGCTGCTCATCTCTCTCGCCCGCGCCAGCACCCATGAGAACCGCTCGCCGAGCTGTTTCCTGGCCAGGCCCATGTCGTCCGACGGCGAGAGCAGTATCAGCCCACAGACGCGCGGGTCGCGGGTCGTTGTGAGATAGTGCGCGACCTTGATTGCGCCATGGCTGTGCCCCTGCAGGATGACCCGCTGCGCGCCGCGAGCGGCCGCGATGTCCACCCACGCCCTGATATCCGCAACGCTGTCCGCCAGCTTCTCGTACATCCCCCCAATCTGGACGTAGTCGTAGCTCTCCGCCTGCCGTTTCCTCACTTCTGACTTCTGACATCTAGCTTCTGGCTTCTGACTTGGCCTCGGCGGCCCCTGTCCGACAGTGCGGCTGGTCCTGAGAATGTCGGAGATGTAATCATGTCCGCGGTTGTTCCCCGATATGAACGCTATTCCCAACCGTGCACACTCGGCTGCCGCGTAGTCAATGAACCGGTTCTCATAGAAGTTCCCATCCCACCCGTGAACGTGGATGAGGCAGATGGGGTTAGTGGTCGGGGATTGGGGATTGGGGGCTGAACCAATCGCTCCCCGTCCCTTGTCCCTCGTCCCGCCCGGTTGGTAGAAGCCACTCAGCTCCATCCCGTCCTCGGTCAGGACTCGGCAGAACTCGCCGGTGATTCCGATGCTGATTCTCTTTGTCACAGCCACGATTGTACCACCCGCCGCCGGTTCTGCAAACCACGCCGCCAGCCGCTAGCTGCAGCCCAATGGCTCTTCCGGGTGACCTTGTGAGCCGCCGGAGTCACGAGCTGTTGCCCGAGGCCACTCCTTGACTTGGTCGCTCCTCTTCAGAGGAGCCGGTCAATGAGGGTGTTGGGTCTATCACGAGTCATTGGACAAGCTCAGTGCCCCCGCTAGGTGAGGTGGTCAGTCGGCAGCGACGCGCGGGCGAAGCGTTGGACGCTCGAAGCGTCTGAACATGATGATTAGCAAAGCGAGCACGAGGCTCGGGCCGACAAGCCAGATGGGTCGCTCGAGCCACCAACCGGCGGAACCAGGAGCCGAGCCCGGAAACTTGACCAGCGCTAGCACTCCGAACACGACCGCGTAGGCAGTAATATGCCACAGATAGACAGTCATGATGACGCTGTTTGCCGCAATCACCGTCTTCCACGGCCCGGGGTGCGCGAGCCAGCGGTTTGTCCACCCGCGAAAGTACATCGCCGCGCCCACCAGCCAGAATGTCAGCAACAGGATACAGACAGTCGGCGGCGTCATGTTGGAGACCCGCTCGAAACCCGTGCCCACCATGCTCTTCGGATACGCGCCGTTGTGGGTCAAGAGGAGCAGTCCGGCCAGACCGCCCAAGGCGATGGCGAGGTGCGTGCGCCGGCGGGCGCGGGCCAGCGTACCGTCGGCGTAGAAGAACCCGAGTTGGTGTGCCAGCAGCCAGACAAAGGCAAAATTAGCCCACCCGACCGTCGGCACTCTTAGCGAGAACCGTAGCACGTCCATTCCAACCGCCAGCGCCGCCATGACGGCGACTACGGCGATCCCGAACCGCAGATGGAGAATCCGCATCACCGGAGTCAACGCTGTGATGGCCAGGTAGACGACCAGGAACCAGAGCGGCCCGAAGAGCAGGACCGTTGACCTGATGTGAACCGGCTTGAGCACTCCGGCCAGTTGCAGGGCGACCAATACCACGAGCCAGACACCGAGGAAGACTACGACGGGTCTTAGCAGACGGACCAAGCGCGAACGCAGGAACGAAGCCGCTGACTCGCCCCGGCGTAAAGTGCTTTCCATCGATGTGAAGTTTGAAAACCCGCCGATGAAGAAGAAGAGTGGCATCACCTGCAGGAGCCAGGTCGTGCACCACAGGCCGGGAACGAGACCGACGGCGTTGCGGACACTCAGAGCGCCGTCCTTCCAGCCTACGAGCGCGCTCAGCCAGTGTCCAAAGACCACCACCCCGATGCTCGCCGCCCGCAGAAAGTCAACGTACCGGTCCCGCGATGCTGGCGTCTGCTCCGCCAGTTCCTTCAGGTTCACCGCGAACAGACTAGCAAAACAGGGCCGTGCCTGTCAAGATTGACGGCGATTGACTATCGGGCGTCCGACGGGGCTATGCCTTGGCGAGGAACGCCTTCAGCCCGATGCGCCGAATCTTGTCGAGGTTGGGCCGGTAGGCGGGGAGTAACTTCTTGCAGGCGTCGGCCTCGCCGCATTCCCAGCAGCCGGCGAATTCCCGCTTCTGGGCACAGCGCCGGATCTTGCACCATGGGTTCCCTCCCCCGCCCCGGCACATCTTCGTGCAGCGCAGCATCGCCAGGCCGTCAAGCGACTTCTTGAACGACGCGTAGTCGGCGAGGAAGGGGAACTCCTTCCACGACTCCTTCAGTTTCTCCGCGCGCAGCTCACGCCGCAGCGCCTTGGCCGCCTCGGACACGTTCTTCTTGTAGGCGAAGCAGGTCAGACAACGCGCTCCGCAGTACCCCAGCGCCTTAGTCGTCATGCGAGCGATGGTTCCTCCCGCTTGGCTCCTTCACGCAATCAACAGCCGGGCCGACTCTCCTTCACTCGCGGGCTCGACCTCCACGACCACGCCCGCAATCACGACCCGGGCTAGTTTCTCTTTCCGCTTGTCGCTGTACCTCGCGCAAATCCTCGCCGCCAACACGTCGTCACTCGATCCCTCTATCTCTCTATCCCTCGATCCCTTCACGACTATCCCCACCGGTCCGGGTAGATCGCCGGCATCGATCACCACCGCGCCTGCGGGTTTGCGCCTGAGCAACTCGTCGTTCTCCGGCTCGTCCCGACCCACGACCAGCCGCGCGCCGGAGGGCAGCCGGAAATGCCTGCCCAGCGACAGCAGCTCGACAATCTCAAGCGAATCCTCGCCATGGTCGAACGCCTCGGCCAGCCGCTTCGAGAAGACCTTCTCGGTCAGCAGGCACCCGCCCGCCGGGGTCGGGTAGTCTCTGATGCCGTACTTCTCGGCCAGCGTCATCTGGCGGGTCCGCTGCCTGCCCTCGATGTCCAGCAGTCGCTCGCGGTCGACCAGACCTTCCCGCTCCGGCGCGGTCACATCGAGCAGTTTCGCCGACATGGACCGCAGCAATCGGTCACCAACACCCGACTCCTTGGCTACCGTGTTCAGTGCGTTCCGGTTCTGTGACATCGGCCGCTGGCCCAACACCTCGCCGGTGATGACGAAATCCGCTGTCCGCGTTTTGGCTTTTGGCTCTTGGCTCTTGGCTTCCGGCTTCGTCTGCCCCCACTCCCATGCTTTCCGTATCATCAAGGTGTGGCAGTCGATGCAGGGATTCATGTTCTTGCCTCGGCCGTGCTTGGGTTGCTTGACCATCGCGATGAACTCTGCGTCAATAGGTAAGGTGACCAACTCGATACCCAGTTTCTCTGCCGCCTTCTCGGCGCGGCTCCTGCCGGCAAACGGTCGCGGGCAGTACGCGCCGGCGAAGTTGACGCCGATGACGGTGATGCCTTGCTCCAGAATCACCTTCGCCGCCAGCGTCGAGTCCAGCCCGCCGGACAGCAATGCGACAGCGACCGTCTTCGGCTTGTCAGTCACACGAAGAGAATAGCCGCCAAAAGGCGGCTTTCAACCAATCACGGACGGGCGACCTACTGCCTGCTACCTTCCTCCACCCACGTAGCCCGTGTTGTGCAGGTCATGCTGCCACTTCGGCCAGGGCACCGCCGCATCCAGATGTGCATAGGAGCTGAGTCGGTAGAAAGCTCCCGAACCAACCATGTAGATCCGGCCGTTCGCGTCCACCGTGGGGCTTAGCACGCCCGCGCTCTGTGGCCGCAGGAGGTGCGGCTGTGACGGCAGGTACTCCGCTGCATTGCACACCCAGACCGAATCACCGCTCGACTGGCTGATGCAGTAGAGCCGGTCGTCGTCGGTTTGGACATAGGCAGATCCTTCGGTCACAAGTATCGGGGCCGGGCTCAATGGACGGTTTCCGAGCTGGCTCTGCCAGAGCGTTGCACCGGAGCCCAAATCCAGCTTGTAGAGAATGCCGGTGGTCGTGCCTGCGAACAGCCCGTCCAGCGCAACCACGGGCCGACTACAAGTTCCGGCAAGTGTTACGTCCCACCGCACTGAACCGGCTGCAGCCACTGAATACACATGGTTCGTGCTGGATGCGCAGTAGACGACGCCGTTCGCTCCGATCACCGGCGCGTAAATGACGCCATCCGACTGCAACTGGACCTTCCGGACAAGGTCCAGTCCGGACGTGAGCTTGAACACGCATCCCTGACCGTCGCCGAAGTAGACATTCCCGTCGGAGTCCAGGACCACCGCATCCACTTCTGCGGCGCTGAATGCGGCCCTGCGCGTCGCTGACGTATCGTTGTCAGCCAAGCAGTAAATGCTGTCGTTCGAGCATGGTACGTACAGCACGTTACCCCTGACCGCGACCGGACCCCACCGCCGACTGGAGATCGACTCATCTGACGGGTACCTCCAGACAGGCACCAACTCCTTCGTCAATGCGCGCAGGTGGCCGTCCTGCATGCCGGCGTACAAGTGACCGGTCTGGCCGGTGAACGAGAGGTGGCCGGCGAATGAACCAGCCCAGACGTATTCTGAACCTTCCTCTCGCAGTCCGAAGAGGTAATCCGACGCCATGATGTAGACGACTTCGCTGTCCGCGGCCGGCGACCCGTCAAAGAAGCCTCGCCAGTACTTCACAACTGCCCCGGTTGTGGTCACGTAGGCGGAGAGCGTCTCCGGTGCCGATGCCGCTCCAGACCGGTTAAGAACTCTGAATACCACGTCCTTGTGACCGTAGTCCGCATAGCTGTGCGTGGCGCGCGATGAACAGGGACTTGGCCGATAGCTGGTCGTGTCGACTCTGCCGTCTCCCCAAGTCACGGCCAGCCGCAGACTCTCCCCCCGCGGATGATGGGCAAAGACGACGAGATCACTCGGCCGCCATAGGTGGCGGAACTGCGCTGAGTCAATCACCGGGTCGCTATCGGACGACACGATCACGGTCTTGGCTGCCGATGAGCTTATCTGGGAGTCGCCCTCAGTCAGATGCGCTGTGGCCCACACCTTGTACCTGCCAGGGAATGACCAGATGTGGACCATGCGGCCTGTGTCGCCGGGGCTGCGTGTCACGGTATCCACGATGGACGTGTCGCCCCAGTGCATTACGTACCTAAAGGTAGGTGACCAATTGGTTGCCTTGCTCGTGACAATGAAGGTCGCCACTTCTCCTGGCGCCACGTGGTCGGGCCCGGACACGATCCACGTACTGAGATAGGAATGCTCGTCGCAGCCCGGAAGAGACAGGATTGCCGCGGCGGTGATTGCGGCCACTGCGAAACGTGAGAGCATGTTCTGCTACCTTCCTCCGCCGACGTAGCCGGTGTTGTACAGGTCGTGCTGCCACTTGGGCCAGGGTGCGAGCGGGTCGAGCGGGCCGGCGCGGCTGCCGGCGACGCAGTACAGCCCGTATCCTCCGGCGACGATGACGTTGCCGTTGGGCAGAATCGTCGGGTTTGGTGGGTACTCGCCCCGGCACCACTGTTCTCCCGGGTACGGAAAACAGCCGTACATCATGCCGTAGCTACGACAGTCACAGGCCCAGACGACACTGCCGTCAGACTGGTTGACGCGGTAGAGCACATCGCTATTGCTCTGGAAATAGACTGACCCGTCAGCCGCAACAACGGGCGCGGTGCTGAATCCGTCGGGGTAACCCAGCACCTTCACCCAGTTGACACCACCTGTCGCCGGGTCGATCGAGTAGGCCTTGCTGGCCGTGGTTCCGACGAAGATGGCCGTCTGCCCTGCTGCGGGCCTAAACGCTTGGCCGTCCAGCACGGCTGTCCAGAGTTTAGCCCCGGTCTCGGGGTCAATCGCGAAGATGCTCTGTGACTCTGACGCGCAGTGGACTGTCCCGTCGCTGCCCACAATCGGGCTGTGGATCTTGCCGGCCGCAAGGCACACACGCCAGAACGTGGTATCGAGCCAAGGGCCGACCTTGTACAGGAACCCGGAGTCTGTGCCGAAGTAGACGGCGCCCTGCGCGTCAACGACCGGTGCATCAACAATAGCCCCCTGTGCTGCGAAGGCGGCAGATCTTACGCCATGGTCAACGCTGTCGATGTAGCAGAAGAGGCTTTCGCTATCCCCTATGTATATCCTGTCTCCGCCGACCGCCGGGTCGGTCCAGTGCGAGTAGTCCATTGAATCGGACGTGCTTAGCCGCCACGCAAAGCGCAGTTGCCGGTCCAAGGCCACCAGGCACCCGCCCCAGCCGACGACATGCTGACTCGCGGCGCAATAGGCGGCGGTAACGGACGGAGCCGGCCCGCTGCCTGTACTGTGCCTGTGGCCGCCGGCCGTCGTAAGCACCAAGAACCCGGGGGGGCTCCCTGGGTCGCCGATAAAGAGCCCGGGCATGAAGTACACACAGTCCTCGACACCATCATTGACAACCACCGGCGATGCCCATGGCCGAGCGTAGTACCAGATGACGCCGCCGGTCGTATCGACCGGCACCAAGACCGTCTCGGGTAGGGAGGTCGCGCCTGACTGGTCCTGTGCTGTAACGACCACTCTGGCGGTCCCGACCTGGGTGAACGTATGCGTAGGATAGAACCCGAAGTAATAGGGACCATGGAGGAGTGCGGAGGTCGTATCCTGGCCGTCGCCCCAGTCGATGCGTATCCTGATGCTGTCCCCATCCGGATCATGAGCTCTGGCAGTGAAATCGTGCTCTACACCGCTGATCGCTACGGGCGGCGCTTCGACGGTATCGACCACCGGGGCATACGAGCCGCCCGCCACCACGAGAACCCGTGCTGGTGCCGCCCACTTGATGTTCTTCGGGTCGTCAATCGGGTACACAGCCGCCCTGACATACTCCGTGTCCGGCGCGGTCCAGACGTGCCAGACGCTCGCCGTGTCAGATAGCCCGAACGGCGCGGTTGTATCGGTGGCATCGTCCCAGTTCACTACGTAGCGCACCGAGTCGTACCCCCTGCCGCTCGTGGCCAGCCGCACCCAAGCGGTATCGCCGGCATAGACGGAGTTCGGTACTGAAACGAACTCCGGCGGGTATAACTTGCGTTCGCAGACTCCGCCGAGCAGGAACAAAGCGGCTGCGGCCGCAACGACGAGTACGGAAAGACGTGACTTCATGTTAGCCTCGCTTCGACGGCCACCCAGCATCCCGGCCGTCACAACATTGTGCGGCGGCAGATGACCCTTGTCAAGCCCCTTTCGAGCATCCTTGACTTTCACGGAGTTTCAGCTAGAACTCTGCCGGTAGCAGGCTCCGCACTAAGGAGGCATTGATGAAGTATCTCATCCCGGTCGTGCTCGTCTTGGCGGGCGCGCTTGTGCTCGTCGGCTGCGCGAAGCCGCCGCTGACTCCGGTCGCTCCGTGGACCGACATCGTGGGAGACTCGCTCTGTTTCCTCGCCACGACTACTGACCCAAGCGGGCTGGGGCTTGAGTACACCTTTGACTGGGGCAACGGCGACACCTCAACAACCGGCTTGTACAAGAGCGGCGACACGGCCCACTTTGCCCGTGTCTTTCCTGACACCGGCACGTTTCACATTAGGGTGAGAGCCCGCAACGAGCAGGGCCGTGCGTCCGGGTGGTCGGCTGCATGCGTGTTCCGCGCCTCAAGCCCACCGCAACTGGCGGATACGATTATCGGCTTCACGCGCTGGGCAGTTGACCGCTGGTATCGGCCCTCGGTCAAGGTCACGGACCCGGACGGCGACAGCGTGAGCGTGAAGTTCGTCTGGGGCGACAGCTCGGCGTCTGGTTGGTCCCCGTTCGTCGCCAGCGGCAGCACGGTTACCGACTCAGTGAAGTGGCAAACCACCGGCCGCCGAGTCCTGCGCGTCGTGCTGAAAGACAAAGGCAGCGTGGTCAACTCGGATGCGGCCACCAAATCCGTCAACATCAGCCCGATGGCGGTGTTATGGTACGTTCCCGGCGGTCCTTGTACATACTGGGCATCACCGACCTGCGGCATGATTGACGGCGTGCCGGCGCTCTATGTTGTTTCCGAAGGTGCGGTCGAGAGTTACGACCTGAATGGGCAGTTACGCTGGCGTGCGCCGGGGGTTGTGCCTGAGGAGGACTTCGCGCCCTCTCTGAGCCCTGATGGACTACACATCTATGTGGGACAGCATGACAGTGGCCTCGTGTGCTTGGACACCAGGACTGGGCAGGTCGAATGGACTCTCCCCATCGGTTTTGTTTGGGGCACACCGGCGGTTGGACCCGACGGCGCTATCTACGTAACCACCTGGGGCAACACGTGCGACGTGTACCGCGTGCGCGATCGCGGAGATACCGCAACGGTCGAGTGGCAGTTGCCGTTCAGCAGCAACCTGTCAGGTGGTGTCGCAGTCAGCAGAGACGGAATTGTCTACGTGGTCGCGGACGTCCCAGCCAGCTCGTTCCGTGCACTCGTCGCGATTGACTCTGCCGGAGCCACGCTGTGGAAGGACACGACCCATCTGCGCCGGGAGTTGCTAGCGGACAACTGCCCACCGGTCATAGACGGCCAGGGCCGGCTTCTGGTCGGCGATGCTCACTCCACATTGTTCTGTTTCAACCCGGACGGCTCGGTTGCCTGGACGTATGACGGGTGCAGCTTCTACTCCGGCAGTCTCATTGTCGGGAATAGCGACGAAGTCATTCTGCACGACGGCGGTGGGGGCGTGTACTGCCTTACCTCGTCAGGAGGGGCGCAATGGTCAGCGGAGGTGGACTGCGAGGGGAACAATGCTCCCTGCCTTTCTCAGGATGGCACGACGGTCGTTTCCGAGGGGGGGTTCTATCTCACTGGTGTAGGCCCAGACGGACGCATGCGATGGGAGTTCTCCATCTGGGACTCTCTCGAACTCGATAGACGACAAGGAAGTAGCGATGAAGGTGAAGGCGACCCCTCGCCGCTTGTAGGCCCTGACGGGAATCTGTATTTGCTCGGTGAGATTGGGCTTGTCTGTGTCGCCTGCGGCAATATCCGCCCGGCCAACACACCATGGCCCGCCTACAACCACGACAACGCCCGTTCCGGCTGGGCTGGAAGGCAGCAGCGCTAGGAACGCTTCGAGGTCAGCCGCAGAGTCGACTCTCTTCTCCACTTGGTCGCTTCAGCCCGCATTATACAGGTCAGTATAATGCGGATGAGCGGTCAATAGTGGGGATAAGATACCCTACCAACAGAGGTTGAGGTCGTTTTGAGGGTCGCGGTGGGGGTCACCCCGGGGACGGTTCCCAGGGCGGTCTGGGAAGCCGTACGGAAGAGCACCCCGGAGGCGATTCCGCTTAGGATGGTCGGAGCTACTCGGACCGCGACCTCCCGAGCGATTCGGAGATAGACTCGGTCAGGTACCAGCGGAGCTACCTGCAGTGCGATTCTGCCAGCAACCTGTCAAGTCACCCCCAACGTTGCCCCCAGGGCAACCTGCAGTGCAATTCGCCGGGCCACCTGGCACGTGACTCGGCAGGTGATTCGGGATACCGAGTCCCGAATAGCCTGTCCGTATCTAGACGCAGGTTACCGGCGATCGAGCTGGACGTTCTGGGTCAGCGACTTCCACGCCTCGACGTTGACGACCCGCATCGTCTTCTTGCACCCCGCATAGGTGAAGACAAGCCGGTGCCGGCCGGCGGGAACGCCGGTGATGACGTAGTCGCCATTCCGGTTTGAGGCGGTGCCAAGCCGCGTACCCTCGACCGTGACGCTCGCGCCGATGGCCGCGCCGAAGCCCTGCACCTCCACCTTGCCCGCTACTTCGCCGACCGCAAGTGAGGTATCGTAGAGGGGCAGGTCGACCGACAACGTGTCCCCTGCCCTGACCGACAGGCGTCGTGTGAAACCGCGGAACCCAGGAAGGGTGGCAATAAGCTCCCGGTCGCCCGGCGGAACCGGAATCGCGTACATTCCGGTCGAATCGGTCCTTGCCGTCGCCGCGTCCCCTCTGACCCTGACCGAGGCCCTCGCCAATCTCTTGCCGGTGCGGCCATCCTTCACAAATCCGATGGCGATGCGAGGCTGCGTGCCGTACAGCTTGGCCACGAACCGCGTGTCCGCAGCCGTGACGGCGACCGTATCGGTCGCCGGGTAAAAGCCCTCCATCGTTGACATCAGAACCAGGTGCCGGCCGACGACTGCCGGAACGACGCACTCGCCGTCTGCGTCAGTGGAGAGGACACGCTCCCCGGCCTTCACCTCTACGCCCGCGAGCCATTTCCCGGTGTCGCCATCGCGCACGCGGACCCTGACCCTGGCTTCCGCCCCGAGAGCACAGGCGGCGGCCAAGATGACTGATAGAAGGGTGCTCCTCATGGCTCACTCGAACCGGGGCGCGTAGCCGAGCGGTTCACTGGGTTTGGGCTTGCGGAAGGTGGCAGTGTAGTTGAACAGGCTGCCTTCGATTGAGGCGATTCCGAATCCAGCCTGGCGGCAGAGCTTCACTACGTTGTTGCGGAACCGGTAGTGCGGGTCAATCATCATCTCGGAAATCGATAGCACCGCTCCCGGACGCAGAATCCGCAGTGCCTCCCGCAGGGCGGGCAGACGATCGGTATCCGGAATCTCGCCCAGCACGTAGACGAGAAACACGAGGTCGATGTCGAAGATGTCGAACGGCAGCTTGTGCGCGGGCGCGACGAAGCCCTGCACGTTGCGAATCCCGTGAGCGTTGAGCCGTTTCAGCGTCTTCTCGATCATTTGCGGCTGGATGTCAACGTAGAAGAGCATGCCGCCCGGCTCGATTCGGCGCGCCACTTCCCGGGAAAGGTAGCCGGTCCCGCAGCCGACTTCGACCACGCGCATGCCCGGACCGAGCGCCATTCGGCTGAGCGTGACGTCGGCCGGAAAAAGCAGTCTGCGCCACGGCCCCTCGATGATTGCGCCCGCCCAGTACGGCATAGGGAACGGTATCTCGTGCAGGACGAGCCAGACCATTATTGCCGACACGACGACGATGATGACCGCCGACCTCGAACCGAGGGCGACAGCCATGAAAGGCATCCATGGCGGCGGAGTACCCATCGCCGTGAAGAGCACGGTCAGCGCGTAGACACCGATGAGCGAGGCGACTATGACCAGCTTGCCCAGTTCGCCGATGCGTCCGAGCAGAGCTCGGCGCAGGACGCGCGCCGCCAGCCAGATGACCGCGACCAGCAGGACGAGAAGGAGCGCCGGCCTCAGGCCCACCAGCGTGTTCACCACGACCGAGTTTAGTTCAGCGTAGGCTCAAGAGCAAGCCCAGGCGCAACCAAGCTGCAAGCTGAGGTACTTCCGACCTTCGGCCTCCGGCATCTGCCTTCACCTCCTCCTCACCCTCGCTCCGCTCTCCCTCTCCTCCATGAGGAGAGGGTTGGGGTGAGGAGCCTGGTACTTCTCACTTCTGACTTCGTCCGCAACAGAGAGCCGGGGCCCAAAGGCCCCGGCGCTTACCGAGCCAAACCACTAGCCCAGTCGAGCTAGTGCATGTTACAGTCCGGGCAGCCCTGCTGACCGCCCTGGCCCATCATCGGTCCCTTCATATCGCATTGTCCGCCGCCCTGCATGCCGCAGCCCTGGCCGCCCTTGTTGCCGCGCATCATTCCGCGCATACCGCGGCCCATGCCTCTGCCCATCATGCCCGGACGCATGCCCATCTTCTTCATCGCCTTGCGCTGCTCGGGCGTCATCAGCTTGCGCATGTCGAACTGGTGGTTGATGCGCGCGACTTCGATCTTCTCGCGGATGTTGCCGATTTCCTTCACCTTGGCGATGATCTTCTTCGCATCGGGTTCGTCGGCGCGCCAGAGCGCGTCGAGCTCAATATTCTTGACCCGCAGGTCGGTGCGCAGCGGCAGCATCTCTTTGACGAGAGCCGTACGCAGGGCGTCCATCTTCTCCAATTGCTCGGGCGTCATATCCGGCATTGCCGGACCTTGCATCATTCCCTGCATTCCCGGCATGCCGTGGGCCATCCCGGCCTGCATTTTGGTGGCCGGTGCCGGCGCGGCTGTTCCGGGGCCGGGCTGCGCGAGTGCGAGCCCACCGGCAACAACCGCTATCATAAGTGCTGCAAGTGCTCTGTACTTCATCTAGCTTCTCCTTGGTTGGTCATTTTGCGCTCAATCTCCTGATTCCGGAGGCGGCCCTGGCTGCGGCTCGTCCGAGGGCGGCCCGCCTTCACGTGGTTCCGACATCCGCGAGCCACGGCGCTGATGCCGACCCATTCCCCGCCTCGGCTCGCCGCTCGCGTGGCGGCCGCCTAGCGGCAATCCGGGCCTCATTCTCATCATGTGCTGCAGATACTCTGTCCGCGCCGCCGCCGGCATCAACTGCAGTTCCTGGTGCATCTGCCGGAAGACCATCGCCCTCATACTGCCGTGGATCCGGCCCAGCTCCTGGCAGAGCGATTCAACCCGAACGCTGTCCGGGCCCTCGCGGCGCATCTCGGTCCACAGGACGGAGTCGGTCGATTCGACGCTGTCGACAAGGGCGGAGAACTTGGGCATCGACACCTCGCGGGCATGCCTGAGCCGCTCACGCACCTCAGACGTAAGTCCGCGCGCGGAAAAGCGGCGCGGCCGCGCACAACGGACTCGGTGGACGATGAACGCGCCCACGACCGCCACGTTGAGGCACAGCGATGCGACCACAACTACGACCAGCCAGCGGTTGCGCATCAGTCGCCCCCTGACATCATGCTGTACATGCCGGTGGTGGACGATTCGACGTAGCTGACTACTTCCTCCGTGCTGTTCGCCGCGACCGGAGTGGAAGCCTGGGCCAGCCCGGAACCGAAGAAGACCCCGGCACCGATGGAAACCGCGACCACGAGGGCAGCGGCCAACGACCCCACGAGACGTGCGAATCCGTGTGGGACAGGACGTCCTCGCTCTCGGATTTCGGCCATCACCCGCGTGACCAGAAACGACGTAACCTCCGGCGTCCCGGCCTGTTCAAGCAGGTCAATATCCGCCTTCAGCGCCTCCAAATCGGCGCGGCAGGCCGGGCAGGATGCGAGATGGGAGGCGATGTTATCCCGCGCCCTGCCCGACAGCTCTCCGTCGAGGAAGGGAGGTAGTAGCCGTTTCACCTGTCCGCAATTCATCAATCGGTTAGACACGGTATCCTCCTAAATCACTGCGCTCTGGGCCATGCAGCTCGAGGCCACGATTCGTCATTCGTCATTGCCTAGATGATTCCCTTGGCCCGGTCTTGGGCCAGCGCCTTGCGTACATTCGTCTTGGCGCGGAACAGCAACGAGTCGACCGCCCGCACCGACTTGCCCATTGTCTCGGCAATCTCCCGATAGCTCATGTCCTGGTAGACCGAAAGCACCAGGGCGGCTCGCTGGTCGGCCGGAAGTCGAGCCAGCGCCCGTTGCACAACTTCCTCGCGCACTTTCTGCTGGAAGGCCTGTTCCGGCCGGGCGGAGTCGGGCGCGGCCATGGTCTCAAATAACTCCTCGGTCGGCTTTCTCCGGGTGCGCAGGTTGAAACAGAGATTGGTACCGATGCGATACAGCCAGGTCTTGAAACTCGACGCCCCGCGGAACCCGGCGAGCTTCTCCCAGGCCCGGACCATCGCGGCTTGTGCCAGTTCCTCGGCATCGCTCGAGTTCCGGCACATCCGGTAGAGGTACGAGAAAAGGCCGTGCTGGTGGCGCCGGACCAGCTCCTCGAACGCGGCCATGTCACCGGACTGGGCGCGCAACACCAAGTCGCGGTCGTCGGGAGTCGGGACTTCGAGCTCGGTCAGGACGCTTCTCTCACTCTCTTCGCGAATTCGCGGCCCGCCTGCTTCAGCTCCTCGTCGGTCGCGTCTTTCCCTCCGCGGCCGGTAACCACCCGTGCAGTCGCCCCGACCGTAGCATTCTTCTCCGCAAGGTCGGCCGCGACTATCGCCACCGGCTTGTCGATTTCGCCGCCGCCGGTGGAGATCAGCAGGTGCACCTTCTTGCCCTCAAGCCGGGCGTCGCGCAGAAACGTCCGCGCCGGGCAGGCGGGCTTGCCGGCCCAGACGGGCGTGCAGAGCACGACCGTGTCGTATCCGCTCAAATCGAGGTCCATCGGCTTGATCTCGAACCGGGCGTTGGTCACCGAACCCCAACCCATAACCAGGAACCCGCGCTGCTTCTTCTCTTCGACCCGGCGCGTCTCCGCGCCCAGTGCCTGCGCCAGTGCCTCTGCGACCTTGGCCGTGTACCCGTATCGGCTGTAGTAGACTACTGCTGCTTTCACTCTGCTCCCTTCATGCTGAACGTGAGGATATGCTCACTGCAGCCTAAGTCAACTGCAAGGCATCGCTCACCGTGTACCCGTATCTCCTGCCCCACCCGGCCAGCCAGCAGAACGGATGACCTCCTGCTTGTCGGTTACCAGCAATCCCTCGATTCCGCCCGCCTGTTCGATGAGGGACAAAGCGTCCCTGCCACGGATGAACAGCACTTTGGACCAGCCCTGTGCGGTCAGCGGGTCGCGCATCAGGACCGTGGCGCTGGCCGCGCCTCGTGCGGGCCAGCCCGTCGCCGGGTCGACAACATGGCAGTAGCGTACGCTATCACGCGGGACATGACCGACGCGGGACATGACCGATTCCACGGAGGAATCGGATCGTGTCCCAAGCCCGGTCTGGCTCGTGTCCCGAGGCGGCCCCCAGAAGAAGCGCTCGTAGTCGCCCGATGTCACCGCCGCCAGGTCCTCCGCCGCCACCACTGCCAAAACGCTATCGCTCCGCGGGTTGCGGACCCCGATTCTCCATCTCTCCCTGCCCTTGCTCCCGATGGCAAACACATCGCCACCGATGTCGATAATGGCGGCCTGAACGCCCCCGGCCCGCAGCACTCGCGCCGCCTCCCTGAGCGCGTAGCCCTTGGCGATTCCGCCAAGGTCAATCCTGGTCTCGGGGTTACGCTTCGTCACCCGGCCGGGCTCGATGACAAGGTTCCGGTATCCGGTCAGCTTGAGGCAGGAGTCTATCTGCCGCTGCTCCGGCACCGCCGGGTGGTCACCGTAGAAACCCCAGAGCCTGACCAGCGGCTCCACCGTGATGTCGAACGCGCCGCCCGAGGCTTCGCTCACATCGATGGCCGCCCGTACGACCTCGACAATCTCCGGGTCGGTGAGCGGAACTTCGCGGGTATTGAAAGCATAGACCGGACTGGTGGTATCAAGATGGTTGAACTTCCGGCTGATTCCCTCGAGCCGGGCAAAGGCGACGTCGATGGCCGAGTCCACAACTTGCTCGCGCCCCAACGCCTGAATCGTCACGTAGGTATCCATCAGCAGCCGGCTCTGCTTGCGGACGGCGGGCCTACCTGGACGGCAGGACACCCCTGGCAGCACTACGACCAAGACAAAGTACAGAGACACTCTACGCAAGACGGATCCGGCGCAGTTCTTCATTCGCCAATCGTCAGTCGACATTCGTCAATCACCGCATCACGTCCTGCTCGGAAGCGGCGCCCCGCTCTGCCAAACGGAACATATCTGCAACGATGTCGCCGGGCAAATGGACGGTCCGGCTCAGCCAGCCCTTCCGGCCGCGGCTCTGGCTGACCATCTGCCGGACGCTCTGCTGGAACTGCGGGAAATACGACCACGAAAGACTGAGCGAGCGCGCCAGTTGGCCGGGCTCGACCTGGAAGACCCGCAGCGGCCTGAGGAGCTTCTCCAACCCGGCCGCAACCTCCTGCGGCGCGGTTGTCTGGGCCAGCACGGCCGTTGCGAAGAACAGCAGCAGGATACGCGCTGCGAAGATGGCACCGTCGTACAGCCCCTGGTCTGTAACCCGCACCGGCCCGATTGTGGAGAACACCCTCCCCCAAGGCGAGAAGACGACGGGCATCACGAACGCGGCCAGCGCCAGCAGCCACACCCATTTCAGCCCGGCGAGCAGGCGGCCGATGTTCACTCGTCCCAGAATCGAAAAGACGACGAGCAACCCGAACACCGCCGCGTACAGCCTCCAGTCCGCGAACACGACGACCGCGAGGCCAAGAACCACAACTCCGGCAATCTTCTGTTCCGGCCGCAGACGGGCCACAAGAGAAGGTCGAGGCTGAGTGTCCGGGAATTCCGGAACCAGAACCCTTGGACCCCGGGCCCCCTGAACCCCATCCTCCAGCCGCCGCACCGCCTGCACCGCAATCATCCCGGTAAGCACGCCTGTGGCCACCGCCGCCAGACAGAGCCACGGCCAGAGCCAGAGCACGCCGCTCGACCGGATGAAAAGTAGGTAGACGAGCACCACCTGCGTCATGATATGGCTTGCCGCGCCGCCCACGCTGATGCCGACCAGGCTGAATGAAAGTAGCCCTCGCCCGGAAAGCCGGTACAGCAGGACCATGACGACCGCGCTGACCACGCTGCCGGCGAAAGACAGCACGAAAGTCGGCGTCAGGAACGTCCCGAGCACCATTGAACTCACGAGCGTACGCAGCACCGCGAGCTGTATCGCGCTGCCCGGGCCGATGTACACCATGGCGATGACCGTAATGATATTGGCGAGCCCAAGCCTGACCCCGGGTAGCGGGTGCGGAAAGAGCGACTCGGCCACCTGCAGCACCGCCGCACACGCCACGAGAATAGAGAGCCGCACAACCGGGTCCGCCCCTTCGTCATTCGCACTTCGAACTTCGGACTTTGCCTTAGTAGCTTTCGGCATCGTAGTCCTTGGGCTCGCCCTTGAGTTCGATGAGCACGCGGTTTGGCACGCAGACGATTGACCGGCCGGGCGTGCGTACCCAGCCGACCTGCTTGCACACGCCTTTCGGGCAGTTGGACTCGGCAACGCGGATTGCCCCACCCTTGATTTCTATCCTCATGTCCGGCCGGGACTGATCACCGATGAAGACAACCTGGTCCCGGTCGACTTGATACGCGCCGAGCAATCGGTTGTTGTGGTAGATGTAGGCGACCGGCTGCTCCCGCGCGGCCCGCCACGATTTGACCAGCGCCCACCCGGGCAGCGCAATCAGCACAGCGATGAGCAGAACGTCGAGTAGCGTGAGCCGGTCGAGTTGTCGCGTCGACAAGGCAGACAGTCTAGACTGATTTGGGCGCAAAGGCAACCGGCGACCGCACTCCCGACGCGGCGAGACCCGGGCTTTCCCGGGTCTCGCAAGAAGTGAAGCGGTTGGGTTACTCGATGGTGGTCAGCTTGCTCACTGCCTGGAAGCTGCCGGCGGTCATCCGGCAGAACCAGGTTCCGCGCCCGACCGGCCGGCCGAGCTCGTCCTTACCGTCCCACAGCGCTTGGTGCTGACCGGGCGACTGGATACCGGTCTCAAGCACCCGTACCAATTCGCCGGTCGCGGAGAAGATGCGCAGGTCGACCGGGGACACCTCCCGCAGCGCATAGCGGATTGTCGCATGTGTTCTCGCCGGGTTCTGGCTGCTGCCAAGCAACGCGAACAGGGCATTGCCCGTAGGTAGCTCCTCGATGCCGGCGGGCCCGACGAAGACCGACTGCGACAACTCGTTGTTGGACGTCACCTGGTCTATCCGGATGGTCGCGGACGTGCATCGGACCGGGAAAGCGCCGAGCATCGCCGGTGTCCAATTGGCGAGAACCGCCGTGTCCGTCTTGCCCGGCTGCAGCGCCACTCTGACGGTGTCGAAGTAGAAGTCGCCGATGTAGAACCTCACCCTGGCCATGTCCGAAAGCGTCCCGAGGTTCTTGACCTCGGCGGCAGGCGCGTAGCTGCGGCCCAACTCAACGGTGTCGAGCGGCACGAGGATCGCGGTCACGGCGATGTCGTCAACATTGACCGTGACCGTGCTGCTAGCGGCGTTGTTGCTGCCGATGTCATCAACGGCCAGCTCGGTCGTGCAGGTCACCGCCGACTGTCCGCGCGACAGCGCGGTCCACTGCGGGAACTGGATGTACACCGACGTGCCCGGCTGGTGGTTCGTCACTGTGACGGTAGTGTCATAGCTGGTGCCGATTCGCATCCGCACCGGGTAGGTCTCAGCAGAACTCCGGTAGTTACGAAGTGAACAGGCCGGCGTAACCACTGTGCCCGAATCCAGGGAACCGGTCGGAGCCATCAGCCGGGTCACGCCCACGTCGTGCTCGATCTGGTCCGGCAGGTACTGCTCGATAACCGCTCTGACCGCAGCCTCATTCCAACCCTCGGCCACGTAGCGGATGATACCCGCCGTGTCGATTACGTAGTTCAGCGGGATGTAACCATTCTGCCGGTACGGCGTGTAGAACGATCCGTCGTCCTTCAGGTACAGGCTGGCGTGCTGCCGAGCGTACGGCTTGATTACATCCCAGCCGTCGCTGAGGTTGATGGGCATCGAGGTGTAACCGTGCGGGCCGTAGTCGACCTGAAAGGCGTGCAGGCGCGGCAACTCCGCGCGGCACGTCGGTCAGCCGTTGTTCCAGCCGAGGATCGCGACAACCTGCCCGTGGAAATCGGACAGGCTGTGCATCACAGCGGCTGAATCGGGCAAAGTGAAATCAGGGGCGGCGTCGCCGACGCCGAGCACGGCGAACGCGGCCGACGGTGCCAGGGCCAGCACCGCCAAAAGGGCCAGACCGGCTTTGAGTCTCATGCTACCTTCCTTGCAGATAGTACTTCTCGGTCGATGATTCGCCTCGGCTCTAAGTCTAGCTTGGGCCGGCAAGGGGTCAAGGCCGCACCACCGGGACCTCCGCAGGCCCGGCATTCGCTTGACAGCGGGTCGACCGGGCTTAGTATTGTCTCGTCTTCTGCGGCCACAGCCCGGGGCATAGTTCCGGCTTCCCAAGGTTCCGGACCGGGTGCTTGGCCAGCCGTCCGCCAGTTCCGAGTTTGGAGAGATTTCACGCGGCCATAGCTCAGGGGTAGAGCTCCGGCTTCCCAAGCCGGTTACACGGGTTCGATTCCCGTTGGCCGCTTCCTACTTTGCCCGATGGTCTACAGGTCTGCTTGGTGAATGTACAAAAAGGAGCCCTTGTGCGTCTCTTTGTTCCGCTGCTAGCTGCCCTGGTTGCGTCGGCGGCCGCCGACTCGCTGGATTTCTCCAGCCAGTCGGTCGTGGTGGTCAGTATCGACTCCGGGACCCGCAGTCTGCAGAGCACCGACGTCCTGAAGGCACGCATGCTGCAGACCCTCAGGGCCGCCTCCTATGACCGGGACTGGACGGTTGGTTCCTACCTCTCTTCCCATTCTCTGGTGCAGCGCCGGTTGGAGCGGATGAACCTTACCAGCGAACGCCTGGGCACCAAGTACCTGTCAGACGGTACGGTTTCCACCGAGTTTGGGTTTCCGCTGACCGGCACGGTGCTCGAGTTGATGCTGCCGGTGAGGAGCGCCCCGCACCTGCTGGGCCTGACTGCGTGTCCGTGCTGCGGCCAGCCCTGGCCCGAAGGTAGGGAACCACCCGCCGGGGTAGAACTCGTTCCCTACGAGACTGGGGATGCGCCCGCGTACACCGGCATCCTGGTTGACGCCAAGGGGCTGGAATCCCGGCCCGCGCTCTTCCCTCAGGTAGTCACGGAATCCGGAGACGACGTCTTCAGCACGGACTTCGCGAAGCCGGAGCAGGTGACCCAGTACGGGCTGGTCGGCTACTTCTACGACCGAACCCAGGCCCTGACTGCCGACCGTCTAGGATCCAGCCCGCTCATCGTTCGAGCCTTGGCGGTCACCGGCACGAATTACTGCGACCTCGTCATCAGCCAGGCCGACGCAGCGCGGATTCATGGCTCCAAGTCGAACCTGGAACTCCTCAGCCGCTGCCGCGTCGGCTTCCTTGTGGACTGAAATGCAGAAATTCGTCATTCGGACTTCGTCATTCGGACTTCCCTCATAGCCATGCCTTGGTACGGCTTCATCCACCCGGCTCTCGCAATCGGCACCCTCGCGCTGGGGTTGGTGACGGCCCAGACCAGCCTGTCCAAGGTCAGCGACTGGGACTTCCCTATGAGACGCCAGCGCAGCCGCTCAATCGCCTTCTTGATGCTCTGCATCGTCAACTTCGTCATGGGCCTGTTCGTCAACATGGGCCTTCGGAGCATCCACAAGGGAGTCGTGCTTTCCGGCCACTTGACGGTTTCGATTATCGTGCTGGTCGCTGCATTCGGAGCGGCGCTCATAACATTCACCCGCAACGAGCCGGGCCAAACGCCCCCGCACATGCGCTGGCATGCCACCCTCCTGATCGCCGCCGTCGCGCTCATGCTCACGATGACTTTCCTCGTCGGGCTGAAGCTGATCGGCTCCTGAGCACCTCCCCTCGCCGCACATCGCTGCTCACTGACCGCCGACGTCGGGCGCTGCAAGTCGGCGCCATCCTGCGACGTGCGTATCCACGAATGGAAGCACCGGTCAAGCTGATGCCGCAACGAGACCCATTCCGGACCCTCGTCTCCGCAGTCCTGTCCACACGCACGCAGGACCCGGTTACTGCCGCGGCTTCAGCTCGTCTGTTGCGGCATGCACCCGACCCGCGCGCTCTCGCGCGCTTGAGTCCGGTTATGATTCAGAAACTCATCTTCCCGGTCGGGTTCTATCGCACCAAGGCCGAGCTTCTGCCGCGACTTGCCCGAATGCTGGTGGACCGCTGGAACGGCAACGTGCCACGAATCATGGAAGAGCTGCTGGAACTGCCAGGCGTTGGCCGCAAGGTGGCGAGCATCGTGCTCAGCCAGGGATACGGCCTCCCGGCAATCGCGGTCGACACCCACGTCCAGCGTATCTCGAACCGGCTCGACCTGGTTCGAACCTCGCGGCCGATTGAGACTGAACGCGCATTGATGGAAATACTGCCCCGCCGCGCGTGGAAAGACTGGAATCACCTGCTGGTCGCGCTCGGACAGACTATCTGTCGCCCGCGAGTGCCGCTTTGCGCGGTCTGCCCACTCAGCCGGCTCTGCCCGAAGCGCGGGGCCTAAGACAGTCGCTGAGTATCACTCGATAGGCCGGCCGGTACGCACGGGAGTAGGCCACGGAGTGGTGGAATGCGGGAAAGTCTGACTCTCCGGCCCGAGCAGCCATCTGCTCAAGCTCCGCCGCTTGTCGCGGCAGGTTCCCTCGACACCACCTGACCGCGGCCGCCAGCCGTTGGTTCATCTGTACCGGGTTCCCCTTCACGCTCCGCGCACTTACAACCAACGCCTCGACCAGCCAGTCTGCATAACGACCACCGCCTTCACCGAACAGCGGCCTCAGATTCACCCGCACCAACCTTCCCCTCGGCTCAATCGCCTCAAGCTCGGGCTCGGATTGACTTCGGACTTTGGACTTCGGACTTCGAGCTTCCAGCGCGGCCATCTCTTGCTTGAGCCCCTGCCTGGCGCGGGCCGCGCTGGCAATAATGTGTCCCGGCCCAAACACCCCCTGATGGACAAGCTTGTAGATGTCTTGCGCCCGCATCAGCGGGTAGCGACTGCAGTGCCGGGCGAGGATGGCAGACCAGGAAAGGTGCAAGGGACTGGGGGCTAGGGGTAGGAGACCAGGGGTCGCAGAATCACTTGGGCGGCCGGGCGGCGGCGAGCTTGGGCTTCCGCCGCGGCCCGACGAGGTCAACCAGCTCGAACCCGAGCCCCATTGCCGCACCCAGCTCAAGACCCACGAGCGCCTGGCGGAAGACCAGATCCATGCGGACATCGGTGTGCGACCGGATGAGCCACAGCAACATCATCACTCCATACCCGGCCGCGACTATTATCCCCATGACGATGAACCGGCCGACCTTCAGGCGGGCCAGCGACTTCTGGGCATAGGCCCCGCCCAAGAGGGCGAACCCGACAGGTATGGCGAACATGGCCGCTGCCGCGAGCGAAGCCGGTCGAATGGGCGGGACCATTGCCGCCTGCATCAGGAACAGCAGGAGTATCATCAAGATTGCCAGCCCGGCTCTGCGCATCTGTACCAGCGCATAGACGAGTGCGCCAGTCAGCCCGACGGCCAGAAAAGGTAGCATCGGCAGTGGAAAGTGGAAGAGCCGCTTTTGCAGGGTGAGATAGCCAACGATGATGGCCGCAATCAACCCGACCACCACGTAGGCGACGGTGAAGAGACTCTCGCGGGTCGCTTTGCTCACGTTGACATTGTCCGACTGTCAGGGATGGATGTCAACAGCGGCAGAGAAGACTGCTGCCTGGGCTCAAGAAACCGAGGGCTCAGGTCGGGCACTCGAGTCCTCGAATCCTCGGACCCCTATTCCTCTCGTGCCTTCTTCGCCGCGATGATCTCCTCGACAATGGCGAAAGGCACCGCCTCGTAATGCTCGAAGTGCATCGTGAAGCTCGCCCGACCCTGACTCTGGTTGCGGACGTCGGTCGCGTAACCGAACATCGTCGCCAGCGGCACCATCGCCCTGATGACCTTGGCATTACCCTGCTGGTCCATGCCCGAAATCAGCCCACGCCGATTGCAGAGAGAACCCATGATCGCGCCGGCTGAGTCCTCCGGCGTCACGACGTTCACGCTCATCAACGGCTCGAGCAGTTGC
>CAZVCQ010000002.1:0-27755 GCA_964626085.1 uncultured bacterium | reverse complement strand
CGAGGAAGTCGATGTCTCCGAGGTTCCCGACGTACGCCCCCTTCAGGTTCATCGGATCATAGGCCCAGAATCCCTCCCCTCGCTCGAGCTGCTTCGGCTGCATGATAGCCACGCTCGACAGCGCGCCGCCATAACGCGATGGGAACACGCTGGGATAGAAAGAGATCTTCTCCACGATGTCCGGGTTCAGCACCGACGAGAACCCCAGCAGGTGATAGGGCCAGAGCAGCTCAGTGTTGCCGAACCAGACAGAACTCTCGTCGGTCTCCCCTCCCCGCACCGCATAGGTCCCGCTCCACTCGCCCCGCGCGCTGGGCGCGACCCCGGGCAGGAAGCTCAGCGACCGCACCGGGTCCTGCACGAACCCGCCCGCGTTCCGCGACAACTGCTCAGAAGTGATTTCGCGGACGCTCACCTGCTGCTCGCCGCGCTCGCGCCGCGACTTCACGCTCACGCCCGGCACCGGTATCACCTTCGGCCGCAGCCTGAACTCGACCCGCGCCACGCCGTTGACGGGAACTGCGACCGCGACGGTCTCCGGCTCGAAGGCGATGTGGCTGGCGACGAGATGACTCGGGCCAGCCTTGACCGGACCAAGCACGAACCCGCCATTCTCTCCGGTCGATGCCCCGATGCCGGCGCCGACCAACACGACATTCGCGCCCGGAACGGCAACGCCCGAAGCGCTATCCGCGATGGTTCCACGCACCAGCCCGGTCTGTCCGACCAGGGCGACTATTGTTAGGAGGTTAGAGAACAAACACGGTGTTTAATCGATACTGCCTATGTTAGCCGCCTCCTTGCCTGACGTCAAGCCCGGCGGGACTCAGAACCTCAGCCCGGCCAGTTGGACCTTCACCCCATACTCAACCGAATGGTCAGGCAGCTCGACACTCGTCAGCGCCACGCTCGGCGGCCGCAGCCTGCTGTCGAAGCCGAAGGGCGACACGTCATGCTTGATCCCGATGTTGTAGCCAACCACCGCTCCCACCATTGAGCCGGCGGCCCACCCGATGAAAGCTCCTACCGCCTGACGGTGCAAGAAGAAACCAAGGCCGCCGAGTGCCAGCGCCCCAACGTATGCTCCGCCGAAGGCCCAGCCCCTCGACCCGCCCTCGCTGAGTCCTTCACCGACCTTGGCCGCACCGTATGCTGCGGCAGCCGGCAAGGCGGCGGCAGAGACCAGCGCCAGTGAATACGCACCCGCACCCGAGTTTTGACCCGGGTTGTCGTTCCCCCACCAGATCCACGCCCCCACAAACGCAAAGCCCACTCCCAGACAACCGCATCCGGCGATGCCGGGCAATGTGCCGAGCCCCTCAAGCGCATACACCTCCGCTCGCGACCTTTCCTGCGCCTGAACACGCGGGACAGTCACGGCCATAAGACAACTAACCCCGACCAGGACAAGTCTCGACTTCATGGCACTTCCCTACCGCTGAATCACGACCTTGTGACCGCTCACAGCCGACAGCTCACGGCTGACGGCCCGGACGAAGTAGACGCCGGGAGCCAGCCGGCTCACATCATTCGCACCGGCATGAAGCTCTATGACCTTCCGCCCCGCCGCGTCCAGCAGCACTGCGCGGGACATGACCGGATTGTCCGACAATCCGGATCGTGTCCCAAGCCCGCGCAGTACCAGCACACCGCGGACAAGACTCGCCGCGGGCCACGTGTTCCAGACCGCCGGTCTCACGCCCTCACCGATGGCCAGGACGATGGAATCATGCTTGTAGTACATCTCCGAGTTGCCGTCGCGGTAGTCGGACCAGACAAGATGGAGGTCGAACGGCGAGGCGGAGTTGCCGCCGTTTGCTATGGACGGGCGCTCGCGCGTGTTCGTTGCCGCTGTGATGTTCTCCGGCGCGCTCCAGGTTCCCATGACCGACCGCCGGCTGTAGCGAATCTGGCCGACGGTTGGAGAGGAATCGCTCTCGCCTTCCCAGACCGCGTGGCCAAGCCCATCCGGAGTGAACGCAATCTGGCCGGTGCCCTGCCCGTATTCGAGGCCGGGCTCGGATACCGTGTCGCGCGGTTGCCAGCCGGCCGCGGTCCGATACGCGTGGATGGCTCGCCCGGTCCCGTTCGCGTCCTGCCCCTGCCAGAGCACGTGCGGTTCGCTCGTCACCGGGTTTGCGGTGACTGAGGGATTCATCTGATGCCGGGCGCCGTTAGAGACGTTCTCCATCGCTCCCCACGTCGTGTCGTTCCGGGCCTTGTACCAGACGTTGTAGTAGCCGCTCGGGCCGCTGCGGCCGTGCCAGACCACGTGCACGCTGTTGTCCGGCCCGCCCGCGACTGCCGGGTAGACCTTGTAGTTGGAGTTCAGTTCGAGGTCAGCCTGCGCCTGCCAGACCGTGTCGATAAGCTCGCGATAGGCCACGCAGATGCCGCCGCCCGGCTTGACCTCCTTCCATACCGCGTGGACGTGACCATCCGGCGTCGCGGCAAGGTTGGGACATTCGCGGGTGAAGTCAGGACCCGAGCTGGACAGGAGCCGCGAGGTTGCGTCCCAGCCGCCGTTGCCTGAGCCCTCAGGCAGACAGGTCTTGTAGTAGATGAAGGCGTCGGCATTCTCCGACGTGTCGCTGCCCCAGGCCGCGATGACAAGGCCGGACGAATCAACCGCAATCGCCGGGTACTTGTTGTGGGTGCTGTCGGCATAGAGGTCCCCGCTGAGCATTGTGTCCTGGGTCCAGCCCGTGCCGGGATTGAACCGCTTGTAGTAGACCTGGAACCGATAGGTACCGAGCCCGGAGTTCATCACGTACCAGATGACGTGGATTCGGCCTCCCGAGTCCACGGCGACGCGGCGCTGGCAGCTCCAGTAGGTATTGTCGGAATAGGAATTGTCTGTCAGCCTGGTGTCCGGACCCCAGGCCACGGCAATTCCCAGCGCCAGCAGCAGCACAACGACGACCATACGCTTCACAGTTCCTCCCTATTTCAGAATCATGACCTTGGACACGCCCGACGCATCACGCATTACGCTTGATGCCAGACGCACAAAGTACACGCCGGGCGCCAGATGCCGGACGTCGTTCACGCCCGGTACCAGCTCTGCGACCTTCCAGCCTGAGATGTCGAGGAATCGAGCCGCTCGGTTGCCCGGCAGTCTGAACGCGGCTCCGGAGAGCAAGGTCGCAGGCATAGGGGAGTGCGGCCACTGCAGCGGGCATTCATCCTCGACCGCCCCGCCGTAGCCGGTCTTGATGACTACATCGACCGCGCCGACCGCGTAGCCGGTCCCCGGCTCCGGGAAACCGGCATCGTACAGCGCCCAGTTGGTGCAGGTGTTCTCCCGCAGCCAGATCGTCCCGGTGTCGGTCGTCTTCCACAGCTCGCCGGTGGCGGTGCTGACGCACAGCACGACGATGCCCACGACGATAGTGATGTTGGCGCGGAGTTGTGAATGTCGTTTCATCCTAGCCCTGTCGATTTCGGCTCATCATAGTCCCCGCCGCACCGCTGTCAAGCTCGATGCTGCGAATGCTCTCACCCTTTCCTCCTATCGTACTCCCGAACCCGGCGAGCGCATCTTCACCAGTCGGACGGTCTCCGACCGGTCTCCTCTGTCCAACTCGGCCAGGTACACCCCCGCACACCTCCTTTCCTGTCCGGTCCTTGCCGATCCAGTGATACAGGGCACGCTGCTTCGAACGGACTGCTGCCAGCACCGCCGCAAGCAGTCCGGTGCTCAAGAGAACCTCCCGCTCGCCGCCGCACGGACCATCGCATTCCAGGCTTACCTGGCGGTGAACGGGTTTGGGCGAATCGCCAGACCGGACGGTCGACGGAACTAGCGGATGAAGACGACGCGTTCGACCGCCGGGCCGGACGGCGTGTTCACCCGGATGAAATAAGCGCCGGCCGGGCAGCGGCGGCCGCGTTCGTCGACGCCGTTCCAGGAGAAGTCATGACGTCCCCGCAGCAGTTCGGCCTCGACGAACAACCGGACGAGCCGGCCACTGCAATCGTAGATGCCGAGCCGGACCGATCCGCCGGTCGGCAGAAAGAGCGCGGCGCTGACCCGACGCGTCGCGATGCCGGGACGAACCATCAGCCGGGCCCGCATCGACACCGGTTCGGCACCGGCCAGGCCCGGGTCCGGACCGTAGTAGATGGTCACCATGTCTGAGTTCTGGCCCGCGGCCACGCTCGCACCGGTGACCCATAGGTGCATCGAGTCCTCGACAACGAGGCCAAGCGACTTGTCGTAGTAGTTGCCGGTTCCGTGATACCTGAGCGACCAACGCTCCGCGCCGCCAGCCGAGTACATCACGGTGGTATAATCCCAGAGCGTTCCATCCTGCCACCCGTAGCCGGTGACGTAGACGTTGCCGGCGCGGTCGGCCGTGACCGCGGTTGGCACGTCGGTGTGATGCCCGGAACCGTCGTAGCGCGCGGTCCAGAGCTGTTGCCCGTCCGGCGCGTACTTGACGGTGAGGTAGTCCATCGAGGAATCCGCCCAGCTCGACCCGGTCACGAGGACGTTGCCCGAGTCGTCCAGCGCCACGGCGCACGGCTTGTCTTCATTGCTCAGCCCGCCCGGCCCGGCGTAGCGTCGGACCCAGGCGGTCTCGCCGGTCGGGGTGAACCGGATGGTCGCAAAATTGTAGCCGGTGACGGAGTCCCAACTCTGGCCGCTGGCAAAGGCGTTGCCCGCCGCGTCCACGACCAGGCACTGGAGCAGGTCGATGCCGAGGCCCGGGCCGGCGTAGCGGGCGCGCCAGTCCTCGCCGCCGTCGGGCCGGTAGCGAATCAGCATCATGTCTTCGAACCCGCCGAGGCTGTCCTGTTCGCCGCCGACGTAGACGTAGCCGTTGTCGTCGGCCGCGATGCAGCGCGGGTTGGAGTAAAGCTGGAGTGTATCCGTCCGGCTCATCACCGCGAGCCACCGCCGGGCGCCGGTCGAGTCGATCTTGATGGTGTGCCAGGCGACGGTGAACGAGTCGAGCACGCCGCCGGTCACGTAGCTGTTTCCCGAGGCGTCGGTGCAGAGCGCGACCGGGTCCGCGTCGGTGCTGTCCGGGCCGAAGTAGGTTGCGACCCAGCGTTCGTCGCCGTCCGGTGAGTAGCGCGCGACCGCGTAGACGGTTGTCAGCGGAGCCGGCAGCGGGACCTGGCTCCGGGACAGGACCCGGACGTCGCCGTCCTCGGTCACGGTCATCCCCCGCCAGGCGTCGATGCCGCGGCTGCCGCCGTCATAAACCCGCTGCCACAGCTCATTGCCCCCGGCGTCGTACTTCACGGTGATGACGTCCTGCGCGTCTCCGCCCGACACATAGAGATTGCTCGACCGGTCGCGGCCGATTGCGAGCCCGGACTCGCCGCCGGTGCCCGGACCGCCCGGCCCGGCGTACGTCGCCAGCCACGCCCGGCCGCCGGCGGTGTCGAAAGCGATCGTGACGAAATCGAAATCCCCGGACGCATTGAGGCTGCGGCCGCTGACCACCACCCGCCCGGACCGCGTGAACCCCAGGCAGACCGCCTCGTCGCGTCCCCCGCCGGTCCCGGAATAGCGGTCGACCCAGCGCCGGGTACCGCCGGTGTCATAGCAGACGGTGGCGTAGTCGAAATCCTCAGCCGCCACGTCGGACCAGCTCTGGCCGGTGACGCAGACCCGGCCGTGCGGACCCGAAGCCACCGCCCAGGCCACGTCGGTTCCGGCGGTATCCGGACCGGAGTAGAGCGCGACCCAGCGCTGGCTGCCGGACGGCGAGTACTTGACGGTGGCGTAGTCGACGTTGCGCAGCGAAGCCTGGGTGCGGCCGGTGACATAGATGCCGCCCGCCGAATCGCGGCAGATTGCGTAGGCCTGGTCGTGACTGTGGGCCGGACCGTCGTAGACCGCGGACCAGTCGCTCTGCCCGCTCGAATCGAACCGCACCGTCACATAGTCAAGGTCCATGCCCGACGTGACGAGCTGGCCGGTGACGACCACGCCCGAGCCGTCAAGCACCAGGCCGCGGGCGTCGCCCTGTCCGGCCCCGCTGTAGTACCGGACCCAGGCGGTGTCACCGTTCGCGCGGTAACGCATCACGAGGTAGCTGCCGTCCGAAGCGCCGGCAACCCACGCGCCGCCCGCGTCCGCCGCCACCGCCCGGCCGCAGTTCCAGGTTGAATCCTTAGGGAAGAACCGGCTCACCCACTCCTCGGTCCCGGTCGAGCTGTAGCGGACGAGCACGACCGCACAACCCCCGGGCATCCAGCTCGAACCGAGGACGTAGACCGCACCGTCGGGCGCGAGCGCAATCCCCGCCGCCACGTCGCTCGCGTCGGACGGATCCGAGTAGCGGCTGCGCCACAACTCCGCACCGGACGGCGAATACTTCAACGTGATGAGGTCGGACTTGTTCACCGCCTGCCCCGCCTGCCCGGTCACGTAGACGTTGCCGGACGCATCAACCGCAATCGCGGCCGGGGCGTCGATGCCCGCCTCGTCGAACCGCGCGGTCCAGACCTCGCCACCGGTCGAATCGTACTTCACCGTCAGGAGGGCCGGGTCGTGGTTCGGTCCCCAGCTCCGACCGGCAACGTAGACGCTACCCGCGGCATCAGTCGCAAGGACGAGACCCTCGTCGTCGCTGTTGACCCGGTTGTAGTGACTGACCCAGTTCTCGACCGGCGCCCGCGCGGAAGTGAACGAAACCAACAGCGCGATGAAAATGCTACGCTTCAAGAGTCCTCCTTATCTCACGATCATGACCCTGCGGATTGCCTGCGCTTGAGCTTGGGCTTGTGCCTGCTCCGCACGCACAAAGTACACGCCCGGGCCCAGCCCGCTCACATCGTTCGCGCCGGCGTGAAGCTCCATCACCTTCCGCCCCGCCGCATCCATAAGTCCTCCCCTGTATTCTGTATTCTGTCTACTGCCTACAGCGCCGAGCACCAGCACCCCACGCACAACCGTCGGCATCGGATCCGCCGCTCGTACTTCGGCGAGCGGCACTTCCTCAATCCCCGCACCGTAGAACTCGATGATGCTCAGGCCCGAATCCCAGTCCGCGACATAGGCGAGGTTCCCGGACACGGCCACGACACATGGGGTACCCGGAGTGCCATAGTGCCCCGCCTCACTCGGGCTCTGCGGGTCACCCACGTTGATGACGTACAGGTCTGCAGAACCGTCCACGACGTAGACGAAGTTGCCGGACACCGCCGCGCCGGTGGCCATGACGGCGTAGGAACCGGTCTCATACGGACTCTGCGGGTTGCTAACGTCGATGATGCACAGTCCCGCGGAGCGGGCAGCCACATAGGCGAAGCTGCCGGATACCGCCACGCCATAGGCCCAGTCCGATGTGATGTGGTAGCCGGCCTCGTACGGACTTTGCGGGTTACTCACGTCGATGATGCGCAGTCCCTGGTTGTCGTCCGCCAAATAGACGTAGTTCCCGGACGCGGCCACGGCAAAGGCAAAGCCCGGGTCGCCGAAACGCCCGACCTCAGCCGGGCTCTGCGGATTACTCACGTCAATGATGCGCAGCGTATCTTCGTCCACAACGTAGGCAAAGTCGCCCGACACCGCCACGACATAGGCCCAACTCGGCGTGACGTAGTGCCCGGCTTCATGCGGGCTTTGCGGGCTGCTTACGTCAACAATGCGCAGGCCCGAATCCGCGGCCGCCACATATGCGTAGTTCCCGGATACCGCCACACGGCGGGCATAGCCAGGCGTTGCCTGGTGCCCTGCCTCAAACGGACTTCCCGGATTACTCACGTCGATGATACGCAACCCCGAATCCCCATCCGCCACGTATGCGTAGTTCCCGGACACCGCCACACCAACGGCCAGACCCGGTGTGTCAAAGCGCCCGAGCCCCCGGCAGTTGAGCGAATCAGCCCGTGCGGTCCCGGCGACCGCCAGCACAAGCACCAACAGAAATACGTTCTTGGTCATCATTCCTCCCTATTTGTGGATTACGACCTTGTAGCTGCTTGCGGCTGACAGCGCGGGGCCGACGGCCAGCTGCACACGGACAAAGTACACGCCCGGCGCCAACCCGCTCACATCATTCGCGCCGGGGTGAAGCTCCGCGACCTTCCGCCCCGTCGCATCCAGCAGTTGGCCGCAGCGACCCCTGTCAGACAGTGCCGCCCTGTCTACTGCCTGCTGTCTACTGCCTACTCCCAGGTCCAGCACTCCGCGGACGATAGTAGCCGCGGGCTTGTGACTTGCGGCCTGCGGCGTGGGGTCCGCCTCGACTCCCGCCGGCATACTGTCGCGAATGACCGAAATGGAATTGTCGTCTATGTTCAGCACGTAGACGCGGTTCTGCACCGGGTTGTGCGCCATCAGGCTGGCGTAGTCGCCGCACGCGATTCTGGCGATGACCGAATCGGCGGCACAGTCGACAACCACGACTTCGTCGCTGGTCGAGTTCGAGCAGTACACGGTGTTGTTGACGTCGTTGCTCAGAATCGCAAAGGGCGCGTCGCCCGCCGGGACCGTGGCGATGACAGCGTTGGTGGCGCAGTCGATGACCGAGATGTTGTCGCTGCCGGCGTTCGCGCAGTAGACCTTGTTGTACTCCCGATTGAAGCACAGGGCGCGGGGCACGTCGCCGGTCGGGATGGTGGCGATGACGGTGTCCGCCGCGCCATCGATAGCCATGACGCTGTCACCGCCCGCGTTGGCGACGTAGACCATGTCATTCAGGACATTGTGGACCATGACGCCGGGCGCGGAGCCGGCCGCGACCGTAGCAATGACGGTGTCGCCCGCGCCGTCAATCACCGTCACGGTCCTGTCGCCGACGTTCGAGCAGTAGACCTTGTTGTCGGTCGGATTGTAGCAGAGCTGCTTCGGAATGTCGCCCGTGCCGACGACGGCGATGACGGTGTCGGCCGCAGCGTCGACTATGAAGACGCTGTCGCTTGAGGAATTCGGGCAATAGACCTTGTTGTCCTGCGGGTTGTAGCAGATGCTGCTTGCGTTCAGTCCGGCTCGAAACGTCGTTATGACGCTGTCACCGGTGCCGTGGACTACCGTCACAAGGCTGTCGCTGTAGTGAGTGCAGTAGACCTTGTTGCCCTGTGAATTGTAGCAGAAGTACGACGGCTCGGCGGCGGTCGGAATGGTGGCGACGATCGCATTGGTCGCGGCGTCGATGACTGTGATGCTGCCGATGTTGTAGTTGGCAGAGTAGACCTTGTTGTCGGTTGGGTTGTAGCACAGATCATTGGGCCAGGAACTGGCGGGCAATGATATCGTCGTCTCCAGCCACTGTGCCGACGTGGCTGACAGCAAACAGCATACGGCCAGCAGCACGGTTGCGAACTTCATGGTACCTCCTTATTTGACGATGACTATTCTCTGCAGTCGCTTCTCTTGATTGGTTCTGACGAAGTACACGCCCGGCGCCAGCCGGCTCACATCGTTCGGCCCGGGCTCCAGATCAAACACCTTCCGGCCGGAGGCATCTAGCAGACAGGCAAAGGACCTAGGGACCGAGGTCGGGGCTCCGGGCAGCCGCAGGATTCCACGCACGACGGTCGCAACGGGCAGTGAGCCGGTCACCGCGGACGTCGGGTGCTCGGCTACGCCAGCCATGTCGAATGTGCCCCAGGTTCGCTCGGCGTCGTAGTTGCTACCCTGGTGCTCGTCGACCCAACCGGTGAACACGGTCAGGACCTGGCTGCCAGCGCCTCGGGCAAGAGCCGGGTCGCACTGCCAGTTCGCGTGGACCGACACCGGGAAGCGTGCGAGCACGGCGCCCGCTGTACTGACCCGCGCGCCGTAGACGTCACACGTATCTGGATCGTTGCGGTAGTCCTCCCAGGCAATCAGGTAGTCGGTCCCGTCGAACGCGACACTCGCGTACTCCTGGTTCTCAGCCGAGGTGCACACCGCGATGCCGTCCGGGTCGAGCACCGAGCCCGCCGTCGTGACCCGGGCACAGTAGATGTCGTTGTCTGAAGCGCCCCGCGCATCATGCCATACCACCAGGTAGTTGGTTCCGTCGAACGCGACCACCGGAAAGCACTGGTCCTCTCCTGCCGTTGCGACCGCGAACCCGGTTGGGTCCAGCACCGAGCCAGCCGGGCTCACCCGTGCGGCATAGATGTCAGCGTCCGCATCCCGGTAGTCCTCCCAGACCACCAGGTAGTTGGTGCCGCCGAACGTAACCGAAGCGTCTTCCTCTGCCGACTGCAGACCCGCAACCGGTATGCCCGCAGTATCAAGCACGAGGCCGCCCGGGCTGACACGCGCCCCGTATATGTCGGAGTGCGTATTCCGGTAGTCCTGCCACACTACCAGGAAGTTGGTCCCGTCAAACGCAGCCTGCGCATCCTCCTGCACGCCGTCGGCCATGGATATCGCGATGCCGGCCGGGTCGAGGAGCATTCCGTTCGGGCTGACCCGCGCGGCGTAGATGTCCTCGCTGCCACCGTCGCGCTCGTCCTCCCAGACCACAAGGTAGTTCGAACTGCCGAAGGCGACTGAGGGATAGTCCTGGTTCTCCTCAGCGAAGGATATCGCGATGCCGGTCGGGTCCAGCACGCTGCCGCCCTGGCTGACCCGCGCGCCGAAGATGTCGGCCTCGTTTCGACGGGAGTCATCCCAGACGACGAGGTAGTCGGTACCGTTCGAGGCGACCGCCGGGTTGAACTCGTAGTAAGCCACCGGGGCGCCGCGGGTGATGACGATGCCGGTCGGGTCCAGCACCGTGGTGCCGGGCGTGACCCGCGCGGCGTGGATGTCGTAGTGGGTGTTGTACTTGTACTGCCATGCGACGAAGTAGTCGGCCCCGTCGAACCCTATTGCCGGGTAGAGGTCGGAGTTGTCGTAGCCGTGGGAGACGGCGAACCCGAGCGTGTCGAGCACCGCGCCGGCGGACGAAACCCGTGCACCGTAGATTTCACGAAGGTAGTAGTCGGACCAGACCGCAAGGAAGTTCGTCCCGTCAAACGCCACCGCCACCCCCCACTGGTCACCGTAGGGGGTTCTGGAAACCGCGATTCCGTCCGGGTCGAGCACCGTACCGTCCTGGCTGACGCGGGTCGCGAATACATCCGGATTGTAGCCGTTGCGTATGTCGTCCCAAGCGACAAGATAGTTGGTCCCGTCGAACGCGACCGCGGAGCCGGACTGCGTATTTGCCGCCGCCGACATGACAATCCCGGCTGTGTCGAGCACTTGCGCCGCCGTTGTCACCCGGGCCGCGTACAAATCGAAGCCGCTTCCGCTCCGGAAGTCCTCCCAGGCAACGAGATAACCCGAGGCGCCGAACGCGACCGAGGGGGCCTGCTGATGATTGGCCGCACCGGATATGACGAAACCAGCGCTATCAAGGACCGCGCCGCCCGGCGTAACGCGGGCACCGAGAACATCACGATTACCTCCACGCATCTCGGCCCATACGACCATGTAGTTGGCTCCGTCAAAGGCAACAGCCGGTTGCTGCCTGCCACCTCCGACCAGGATTGGAAATCCGTCCGGGTCAAGGATGGTGCCGTCAGGCCCTACCCTGGCGCCGCGAATCTGGTTGCCGGCCGGGGCATCCTGCCAGACCACGAGCCAGTTCGTTCCGTCGTACGCGACCGCCGGGGCCTGCTGGTGTCCGCTGTCGGCCGCGATGGCGATGAAAGCGGAGTCCATAACCTCGCCGCCGCTGCTGACCCTGACGCCGAGGATGTCATACTGACTGCCGTCGAAGTTGCGCCAGACCACGAGGTGGTTGGTACCGTCGAACGCCACGGCGGGAAGTTCCTGCTCGCCCGGGCAAGGTTCGTACGCGAAGCTTGCGTCAATCAGGAATTCCTCTGCAGATGCAGGCTCAGGCAGCGCGACAAACGCCGCCATCAGAATCAGAAAGAACGCAGTTACTTTCATCGAATCCTCCTATTCTCGCACAACGATCTTCTTGCTGCAGCCGATGTTCTGCTGTGTCACGAAATAGACACCGGGCGCGAGGTGGCGGACATCGTTGGCGCCCGGCTTGAGGTCGAGCACCTTGCGGCCGGAGATGTCGAGCAGGGCAGCCTCGGGGACAGCCCCGGTGTGGGGACAGCCCCCGTCCAGGAACAGGACACCGCGGACGATGGTCGGGCAGTTCGTTCTTCGGACTTCCACCTTCGGCTCTGCCGCGATGCCGCTGAACTGGCTGTACTTGATGGTGGCGTAGTCGAAGTTGTTAAGCGAGTCCTTGGCCCGCCCGGTGACGTAGACGAAACCGGCGTCGTCGAGGGCGATGTCGTAGGCTTCGTCCTCCTGGCCTTCGTAGGTGTTGTAGCGGACATACCACAATTCGGTGCCGTCGGTGTCGTACTTGACCGTCAGGTAGTCGTAGGAGGTCCCGGTCCAGAGATAGCCGCAGACGTAGACGTTGTTCTCGCCGTCGAGTGCGAGGGCGTAGGCCCGGTGCGTGCGGTTTGTCGGGTAGTTGTACAGCCTGACCCAGAGCGTCTCTCCCGCCGGGTTGTACTTAATGACTGCCATATCGTCGTTGGACGACCCGCGGTTGACGTTGCCGGCGACATAGATGTTGCCGTCCTCGCCGAGTTCGATATCCACCCCGGCGTCACTACCGTTGTTCGGCCCGTCGTAGGTGTCCAGCCACAGCAGCGCCCCGTCGGGCGAGTACTTCATCGTGATGATGTCCCGGTCGGTTGTCCCGCCGTGGAAATACCCGGTGACGTAGATGTTCCCGGAGGCGTCGAGAACCATCGCGCCTGCGGCATCGCCTTCGTCGCCGGACGACGTGTAGCGGGCGACCCAGAGCGATTCGCCGGTCACCGGGTTGTACTTGATGATGAGGATGTCGTGGCCGGTGGAGTCTCTCGTGCCTCCGCCGGCGACAATCGGGCAGCCGTTGGGGTCGATGGCGATGGCGCGTGGCGTGTTGACCCGGTTCGGTGCCGGCGGGTAGTACTCGGCGAGCCAGTGCTGGGTTCCATCCGGACCGTAGCGAATGGTATTGAGGCGGACGTAGGGGTAGCTGCCCGCGCCGCCGGTGACATAGACGTTGCCGGAGTCGTCGACCGCTACTCCCGCAGCCCCGGCGCCTGAGTTGTGACGCCCCAGCCAGAGCGTGTCGCCGTTCTGGTCGTACTTGATGGTCACCCAGTTCGAGTTGCCGCCGGGGGCCTCGCTGTACCCGGTCACTATGACGTTGCCGTCGCTGTCGACAACGAGATCCGTGATCTCGTCACGGTCGTTGCCGGTCCCGTTGTACCGAGCGGACCAAAGATCGTCGCCGTCGAGGTCATAGACCACGGTTGCGTAGTCGTAGCCCGAACCGTCGCCCCGGCTCTGGCCCGCCACGTATACCCGGTCGCCGATCAGCCTCATCACGGACGGTTCGTCCCAGCCGTGGCCCGGGCCGTCGTAGCGGCGCACCCAGGTAGTATCGGGCTGAGCGATGGCCGCGGCGGCGAAAACAAACAGCAATGAACACGCTCTCAGCATTGTCATTCCTCCCTACCTCTGAATCACGACCTTGGTGGCGCTTAACGCATCAAGCACCGCGCCTGGCTCCGAACGCACGAAATAGACGCCGGGCGCGAGGTTGGACACGTCATTCGCGCCGGCCTGAAGCTCAATGACCCTCCGCCCCGCCGCGTCCAGCAGCCAGCTTGGGCTTGAGCTTGCGCTTGAGCCAGCCTCCATGCGCAGCTCTCCGCGCACGATGGTGGCAGCCGTCCGGAGTCTGGCAGCTCGCGGCATCGGGCCTTCCTCGATTCCCGCCGGCGTACTGTCGCGGATGACCGAGATGGAATTGGCGCTTAGGTTCATCACGTAGACCCGGTTCTGCACCGGGTTGTGCACCATCGCGCAGGCATAGTCGCCGCAGGCGATCCTGGCGATGACCGTGTCGGCCGCGCAGTCGATCACGTAGACGCTGTTGTTCATGGAGCTCGGGCAGTAGACCTTATTGTCGGTCGGGTTGTAGCAGATGCTGCTCGCATACGGGCCCGCAGGAATCACCACAAGCACGGTGTCGACCCCGGCGTCGATGACCGAAACCAGGCCGGACGTGTAGTGCGTGCAGTAGACCTTGTTGCCCTGTGAGTTGTAGCAGAAGTACGACGGCTCGGCGGCGGTCGGAATGGTGGCGACGATCGTATTGGTCGCGCCGTCGATGACCGTAACGTTGTCCGTACCCCAGTTGGCAGCGTAGACCTTGTTGTCGGTCGGGTTGTAGCACAGGTCATTAGGCAAGGAGCTGTCGGGCAATGATATCGTCGTTTCCAACCACTGGGCCGAGAGAGTCGAAACCACGCAGCCGATAGCCAACAGCACAGATGCAAACTTCATACTACCTCCTTGGTGACGGCCCACGGCGGACTGCGTACTGCCCACGGCCCGAACCCTGAATAAGTCCGAGGGCAGATGCCGGCCGCGGCTCGGGCCGCCCGTCTCGGAATTCACGGTTTCCTAGCTGACATGCTAATCCGGACTCCGGCGCTGTCAAGGCTAGAATTCAAATCGGGCCTGCTCTGCTCATGTGGGCTTGGGCCACGATCCCAATTCCCCGGCGGAATTGGGTCATGTCCCCGCTCGGCGCAATCTGCGTCATCTGCGGTCGATTCCGGCCCGGTGTTCCTTGTGCCTTTGTGTCTTTGTGGTTCAATCCTCGGTTCGGCCCGGCTTCGGCGGCAGCTTGACCTTCCAGCGGTTGTAGATGTCCGCAACCATCTTGGCCGCCTCGCGCGCAAACTCAGGGTCGTGCAGCTTCGGCACCCACTTCTCGACCTCTGCTTTCCACTCCGGCGAATCCGTTCCATGCGCGTAGGCGATGGGAATCAGTCCGTGAATCCAGAAGATGTAGTAATCCCGGCCGTGGTAGTGGGCAATCTTCAACTTCTCCAGACGCGCACCGACTTCCTGCACCGCCAGCGCATCGATGACGCCAAGCATCTTGTTGGCTGCCTCAATCGGCCTGACCTCGTCCATCTCGAGCCGTGTCTCGGCCCTCTCAACCTTCGGCGCACGGCCCCTGTTCTTCACCAGTTCCTCCGGAGTCGGCTCCCAGTCGAGCCGTCCCGACAAGAGCAGTTCCCTGTAGGCCTGTTTCGCCGCATCGCGCAGCATCGCCACGACCTGGTTCGAGAATCCAGCCTTTCTTGTATCGCGCTCGACCCGCTCCAAAGCGCTCGCTCGGCGCGCCTCGTGCCGGTAGTGCCGGGTCAGGATTCCGAAGAACCTGCGGCCATAGTTGCAGGCGTCCCTGCGCCGGCTCCGCGGCACCTCATCCTTGACCTTGAGCATCGCCTCGTACAGCTTCTGCTCGAAGACCTCGTTCCAGTTTGCGTGGATGAACGACCAGACGATACGAAACACCCGCTGCCTACCTGTCTCGACCCGCGGTTTCTTTTTCTCCGGCTGTGCCGCCGCCTTCTCCTCACGTGCCGCAACGGTGGCCCTCTCCCACCGGAGCATTGCACGCTGCTCTGCCTTAGGCAGGCTCTTGAGTAACTCCGCCACCGCCGCGTCACCCTTCTGCTTCAGCACCGGTCGTTGCGAGGTGTGCGGCTTCAGCAAGTCGAGCAGGTCCTCGAAGCCAGCGCCGCACGCCCGCAGATAGTCGGCAATCAGATTGATGGACGGATACTTCACTTGGCTTTTCTCAAGTCGGGCAAGCTGTACGTGCGCGCCCACGCCCTGCCGATCCATCAGCAGCGCCATCGCGCGTAGAGTAAGCCCCCGTCGCTTCCGTAGCTCACGGAGTCTCGCCCTGAACTCAGGGCCGAAATCGAGCGCGGTCTTGGAATGATGCGCCATAGTCTAACCTCCAGCTTGTAGGCGTATAAGGCTACAGGCCGTTCACCCGGTTTTCAAGCGTATCTACCTGGAGATTGCCGCCTTAGGCGCAACGGCGCGAATTCAAGGGATGGTAGGGGGAATGGTGAGGTAGAGAGTCTCCCCAATCGTGTGGTGAGTCGTCTGGTGAATCGCGGCCCGAGTCATCTCCACGGCTGTCTGGCTCGTCGTCGTCCCCGTCATCTGGACGACGATAGCCCCGGCCGCTTGCCCCATCACTCTGACCATCGCGTGGCCCATCACTCTACCCGTTGTCCTACCTGTTGCCCGGCCCGGAGTCCAGCCCGCTGCGGGTCAAGTAGCGGTCCTCATTGCTCTCCCCATTCTCCCGAGAGCTATCTCCCCCGTTGTCCGAACAATCATCCCTCGAACCATCTCCCCGATTGCAGCCCCCGTTGCTGTACCGGTTGCGGGCGCAACCAACGCGCGAGGTCTTGCGCCGGTTTCGCCGCCCGTCTCCGCCATACCCGGCGCGGCCCTGATTTGACTTGGCCAAACCCGATTCTAGACTTAGGGCGATGCGACGCCAAAGGAAAGGAACCCGGCTCAAGGCCAAGGTTGTCTAACAGTTATGGCTGCTGCATACTTCGATAACGCCGCTGCTACGCCGCTGTTGCACGAAGCGCGGGAGGCGATGCTGCCCTTCCTCACCGAGGAGTACGGGAACCCGGCTAGTCTGCACCGTTTCGGAAACAAACCGAAGGAGGCAATCGAAACCGCACGCGCCCAGGTCGCCGCACTCATCAAGTCCCGGCCCGACGACATTGTCTTCACCGCGTCTGCTTCCGAGTCGAACAACCAGGCCATCAAGGGCTTCGCCCTGGCCCACCGGGACAAGGGCAACCATATCGTCGTCTCCTCGATCGAGCACGTGTCGGTACTGGAGCCGCTGAAGTCGCTATGTACACTCGGGTTTGAATTCACCGAGGTGCCGGTCGACGCCGAGGGTCTGGTCCATCCGGACAAGTTGGCAGCCGCCATCAAGACGGAGACGGCTCTCGTGTCCGTGATGCACGCGAACTATGAAGTCGGCACGGTTCAGAACATCAAGGAGCTGGCCGCAATCGCGCACCGGTACCGGATACCGTTCCATTCCGACGGCACTGCCGCGGTCGGCAGGATTCCTGTGGACGTGGCCGGACTGGACGTTGACGCCTACACGTTCCCGGCCATGTCGGTTTACGGCCCTAAAGGCGCGGCTGCGCTCTACCTGAAACGCGGCACCCGCATCCAGTCGCTCGTCGAGGGTGGTTTCCAGGAGAGGAACCGCCGCGCCGGCACCGAAGACGTCGCCGCAATCGTCGGGTTCGGCGCCGCCGCCGCGGTGACCGAGGCACGGCTCTCCGAATGGTCGGAGACGATGACGAGGCTGGCGCAGCGCATCTTCAAGGAGTTGCCGGAGAGGCTTGACCACGTGATCTTCACCGGCCCGATGTCGAACCGCCTGCCCGGCCACGTCAGCGTGGTGGTCGAGTTCGTCGAAGGCGAATCGATGCTCCTGTTCCTCGACGACGAGGGCATCGCCGCGGCGTCCGGTTCGTCCTGCTCGGCCAAGACCCTGAAGGCGTCGCACGTGCTGCTGGCGATGGGCCTGCCCCACACCAAGACCCAGTCGTCGCTGGTTCTGACCCTGGGCAAGGACTCGACCGACGCCGACGTGAACCATTTTCTCGACAAGCTACCGCCGATTGCGCAGCGACTGCGGCAGATGTCACCGCTGTACGCAAAGTTCCAGAGGGGCGAGGACCCCTACGCAGTGAAGCCGGGCGAGACGTGCGAGGACGAACATGAGCACGAACAAGAATTGGACCAATAGGACCTATATGACCTATAGGAGACTGGATGTATTCTGAAAAGGTAATGGAGCACTTCCGCAACCCGCGCAACGTGGGCGAGATCGAGAACGCCGATGGCGTGGGCGAAATCGGCAACCCGGTCTGCGGTGACATGATGACGTTCTATGTCACCATCAAAGATGGTCGACTTGCCGACGTGAAGTTCAAGACCTTCGGCTGCGGCGCGGCCATCGCCGTATCCTCGATGGTCAGCGAGATGGCCAAGGGCAAGACGGTCGATGAGGCGATGAAGATATCCAACGCCGACGTCGCCAAGGAGCTCGGCGGCCTCCCCCCGAACAAGCTCCACTGCTCCAATCTGGGCGCGGACGCACTCCACCGGGCCATCGAGAACTACCTGGCGAAGAAGCCCGGCACCGAGAAAAAGGACTGCCACTGCCCGTACTGCGACACGCCGGTCGAAGGCGGCGCAATCTGCGCGCCCTGCCAGGCCCGTAGCAGCAAGTAAGAAAGGAACCAGCGATGAAATTCACCCATGTCCCCGGCCAGAATGCCAAACACCGCGTGACCCTCTACGCGCTTTCAACGTGCGGGTGGTGCCACAAGACGAAGGGGTTTCTCGACACGAACCATGTCCAGTATGAGTACATCGACGTGGATCAGTGCCAGGGTGATGAACGGTCCGAGGCTTCGAACAAGGTGCGCGAGCTGAATCCCCGCGGGTCCTTCCCGACCGTCCAGGTTGACGCCGAGGTCGTGACCGGCTTTGACGAAGACCGCATGCGGGAACTGCTCGAGCTATGAACGCTGAGGAACGATTCCCCGACGAAGTGCTCAAGACTTACGAGCGCCTGAAGAAGGAGGCCGAGGAAGCCGGGTATCGTCTCAACCCGGACAGGAACTTCACGCTCCGGCTGGTGCAGGGCCTGCTCGAGAACGAGAAGCGCTACGGCTACCTGTGCTGTCCCTGCCGGCTCGCATTCGGGGCCAAAGACAAGGACGTGGACGTCATATGTCCCTGCTACTACCGCGACTCGGACGTCGAAGAGTCCGGCGCATGCTACTGCGCCCTGTACGTCAGCGATGACTGGATTTCAGGCAAGAAGAAGCACGGCTCCATACCGGAGAGCCGGCCGGCCAGGTTCATGCGCGACGGCTATTCCGAGACTCCGGCTCCTCCCTCCTCCCCTACTCCGTCCTCTCTTCCTCTCCCGGTATGGCGCTGCAAAGTCTGCGGATACTTGTGCGCGCGGCCCGATCCACCGGGCAAGTGTCCGGTCTGCAAGGCCGGCAAAGACCGCTTCGAGCGATTCATGTAGGAGGTTCCGATGATCGTCGAATTCAGTGTCGTGCCGGTCGGCACCGGCGAAACGAGCGTGGGCTCGTACATCAAAGCCGCCGTCAAGCTGATTGAGGAGACCGACCTCGACTACCAGATCAACCCCATGGGTACCTGTGTGCAGGGCGAATGGGACGAGATCTTCTCCACCCTCAAGGCCGTGCACGACGAACTGGCGAAGATGGGCTGCAACCGAATCGTGACCACCGTGAAGATCGACGACCGGCGTGACAAGTTCGGCAGCATGGACGCGAAGATCGCCGCGGTCGAGGAGCCCCTCTAGCTGGAGTCAGGCCAAACCAGTCGGGGCGCGGAATCCCGCGCCCCGCGTTCATTACGCCGGACCTGCGGTCGGTTCCGGGAGAGTTCAGTCCGGGGACTGCTCGGCCTGACTGAGCGCGTACTGCTGGGCGAGCTGAAGCTGCATGGCCCGCAGTCGCGACGCAATGGTCTGGGCAACCATCTTCATCATCACGTAGCCCAGGCGCAGGTCCTCCTCGAATGCCTTATCGAGCTTCGCGACGTCGAACTCGAGGAAGGTGCAGTTCGTCATCGCCCTGCTGCCCGCGGTGTAGCGCGGGTTGCCGACCAGCCCGGAGTAGCCGAACATGTGGCCCGGGCCGAGCGAGGTCACGATGTAGCTCTTCTTCGTCACGCCGAAGTCGAGTTCAAGCACGACCCCGAGCCGTCCGCTGACCAGTATGTAGAACTTGGTCGCGGGCTCGCCCTGCACGTCGACTGCATCACCGGCCTTGACCTCGCCGACGCGGGCAATGCTCGCCACGCGGTCAACGTCCGCCTCGGTAAGATGCGCAAACTCAGGTATCGCCTTCAGAAATGCCTTGGTGTCCATCGATGTCTCCGTTTCGGTTAGAGCACTCCGTTGCTAGGGTAACAACGCTGCCGCGCAGTGTCAAGCGGGCCGGACACTTGACCAAACGGCTGTGGGCCCTATTATTGGTGTTGTGACTCGCCTCGTCTGGGTCATCATCTTCGCCCTGCTCGTCGGCGCGCTCGTCATGGTCTCGCTCCGGAGCCTGCCCGGCGCCCGCATCAACCAACGACTGGTCGAGGCCGAGCAGGCGCGCGAGACCCTGTCACAGATGTTCCCGGACAGCCGCTTCCGCATCCAGTTCTCTACCCCGAATCCGGGCGTCCGCAATCTCGTGGTCACGATTCAACCGGGCCGGGCCGATTCAACCTCGGTTGCCGCACAGGCGGATTCGGCCGAGACGGTAGTCCGCCGCCGGGTTGACCTCACCGGCTACGACTCGCTGGTCGTTGCCGTCTTTGACCGCGTCTATCGGGCCGTCCCCGCCCGATAGCGCACCGCTGTCGCCACCCGCTCCAGATACGGTTGTGCTGTGAACCTAGAAGCGGTCGTTCAGGGAGATATCGAGGGTACGATTGAGCTTTGCATCGGGCCTGTTTCCGAGCACGTCGCGCAGGCCCAGCACCATCCGGACCCGGTCGGCAAACGTCCAGCCGATGCCGAAGTTGAGGAAGCCGGGGTTCTTCTGCTCCTCCCTGCGGTCGTTCAGCGCCGGGTCGTATTCGGCAATCAGCTCGACATTGCCGGGCAGCAGCGCGTTGAACGCAACGAACCCGTCGAGTCCATCCCAGTAGTTGATGCCAAACTGGCAGTGAGTTCGGATTACGTCCAAGGTCTTGCCGACACAGAGATAGCCACCCTTCTCCTTCACCTCGTAGGCATCGTTTCCCGGAACGTAGTCGTCGTACCCCTGGTTCTCGAACCCGAGCACGAGGTTGGGCATGTAACCCTGCTCCTGCAGGATTGCGAGCCGCGCCTGGAAGTCGGGCCGGTGGCGGCCGTAGAACTGCGGCGACGCACTGCCGATGATGTAGTTGCCGCCGTATGACATCCCGAGCGTGACCCGGTCGAACAGGCCGAGCCCGAACCGCATCAATACCCCGCCGCCGCCCCAGAGACGGGCGCTGACGTAGTACTCGGCGTGGGCGAGAGAAATGGGTACCGGCTGGTCGATGTTGTACAGGATGGCGGACACGGGCAGGCAGGCCACAAGGACCAGAAGGATGATTCTCATCCGCGGTCAGAATAGGTCAATCGACGCCCGCTGTCAAGCCGTGAACCGGGATTGACCGACGGCTGCAGGACCTTCCAGGACCCGAAGATGCGGTTTGACGGGAGCCTGGGCAGCCTGCGCCGGCTGAGCATCCGGTCCCTGAGCCGGCAGTCTTCGATCATCAAGAAGATAGAACCGCCGCACCGGCCGGGAAGTCAGGCCGGGGAACAACGGCCGCAACCGACATTGACGCCCCTCTATCAGGCTGCTACACTGGCTCCGGCAATGAAGAGGCTTTTCCCCTATCTGATGATTGTGGGGTTGGCGTCGGCGCTGGCCGTGTCGCTGTGGACCAGCTGGGCCGCACACCCCCGCCGCCCGATCGTTGGGACAATCGTGCCGGCGTCCATCGGCGACGACATATCGACCTCCCGCACCAACGCCATCGTCCTTGCTGCCCGCAAGGTCAGCCCGGCCGTCGTGTCGGTCGTCGTCACCCAGACCCGCGTCGTTACGTACGACCCTTTCGGCGGGCTCGGGTTTGATGAGTTCTTCCGCGATTTCTTCCCGCGCCGTGCCTATCGCCAGGAAGTCAAGTCGATGGGCTCGGGCGTCATCATTTCTGCGGACGGCGACGTCGTGACCAACGCCCATGTCGTGCTCAACGCCACCCAGATCAAGGTCACCCTGCCGGACAACCGCGAGTTCGCCGCCGAGATCGAAGGACTTGACGAAACCCGGGACCTGGCCCTGCTTAGGATCAACGACAAGAACCTCCCGGCCGCTCCGCTCGGCAATTCCGAAGACCTGATGATCGGCGAGTGGTCGATCGCCATCGGCAACCCGTTCGGGTTCATGCTTGAGGACGCGCAGCCAACCGTCACTGTCGGTGTAGTCTCGGCCCTGCACCGTGACATCAAGTCGAGCGGCGGCGGCCAGGTCTATGCCGACATGATCCAAACCGACGCAGCCATCAACCCGGGCAACTCGGGCGGCGCATTGGTAAGCGCCGCCGGCGAAGTCATCGGCATCAACACCTTCATCTTCAGCCACTCCGGCGGCTCTGAGGGCATCGGCTTTGCCCGGCCTATCAACGACGTCAAGCAGTTCGTCAAAGAGTCGCGCGGCGCTGCCTCCGCCACGAGCTACGAACGGGTCGAGACTGGCCTCGATGTATCCGTCGCCGACATCAATCCGTTACTCCGGAGCAGCTTCGCCCTCGGCTATCGCCGGGGCGTGGTCGTGGTCGATGTCAAGGCCGGGGGCATCGGCGAAACCATCGGCATGGCCCCCGGGGACGTAATTCGCATGGCGCAGGGCAAGACGGTTAACTCGGCGCCGGCGTTCGCCCGGCTCTACGCACGCCTTGCCGGGACCATCGACATCGTGATTGACCGCGGAGGGGAGCAAATCAGACTGCTCTACAGGCTAAAATGACAACACGCTACGATACACCGGAAATGGCCGCGCTCTGGAACGAAGAGGCGAAGTTCCGTTCGTGGCTGCTGGTCGAGAAGACCGTCGCCTTGGTGCAGGCCGAACTCGGCATCATACCGAAGCCTGCGGCCCGCGCCATCCAGCGCGCAACGTTCAAGATCAGGGAGATTGACGAGTTCGAGAAGATCACCAATCACGACGTTATCGCTTTCACCCGCAGTGTGGCGCAGTCCGTCGGCCGAGCGGGCAAGTACGTCCACTACGGGCTCACGTCCTATGACGTTGTCGACACCGCGCTCTCGCTGCGCTGCATCTCCGCCCTTGAGATAGTCCAGGCCGCACTCGGGGACCTGCGCCTCGAGACCGCGCGCCTGGCGCTTGAGCACAAACGCACACCGATGATGGGTCGAACCCACGGGGTCCATGCCGAACCGATAACCTTCGGCCTCAAGTGCCTGTCGTGGTTCGAGGAGACCAAACGCAACATCCGGCGCCTTGGCGCGGCCGCCGATGAGATGCGATATGGCAAGATATCAGGCGTCGTCGGCGGCTACACCCAACTGGGGCCAAACATCGAGGCGAAGGTGCTCAACCGCCTGAACCTCAAGCCCGAGCCAGTCTCCACCCAGGTAATCCCGCGTGACCGCCACGCCGCCATGCTCGACACGCTGGCCCTGGTTGCCACCGGGCTTGAGCGAATCGCAACCGAAATCCGCAACCTCCAACGGACGGAAATCGGTGAACTGGCCGAGCCGTTTGCGAAGGGCCAGCGCGGCTCGTCGGCCATGCCTCACAAGAAGAACCCGATAATCTGCGAACGCGTCACCAGCCTTGCCCGGCTGGTCCGTGCCTACGCCCAGGTCGCGCTGGAGAACGTCTGTCTCTGGCACGAGCGCGACCTGTCCAACTCAGCCAACGAACGCGTCATCATCCCCGAAGCATTCACCGTCACCCACTACATGATTCGCAAGCTGACCGGGGTGCTCGCCGGGCTGGTTGTGCGGCCGGACCGGATGCTCCTGAACCTCGAGTCCTCGGGCCAGACGTTCTTCTCGCAGGCGGTGATGCTTGAACTCGTCCGCGCCGGGATGGACAAGGACCGCGCCTACAAGCTGGTCCAGGAACTTGCCTTTGCCTGCCAGGCCGGCGGAGCATCCCTACCCGCGGTCTGCCGCAGCAACCCCGAAGTCAACGGGATGCTCGACCGCCGCGCGTTCGGCCGGGCGTTCGACCTGAAGCGCCTCCTGCGCAACGTTGACGCAGTGTACCGCCGCGTTGGCCTTTCCTCTGCCAGGAAATCCAAAGCCTGAGGCCGTGGACTTCTCCCTAGACGAGGACCAGATCCTCGTCCGCAACCTCGCCCGCGAGTTCGCCAATCGCGAGGCTGCAGCGACCATCAAGGAATGCGACGAGACTTCATGCTTCAACCGTGACTTCCTGAAGAAGATGGCCGCGGCCGGCCTCCTCGGCCTTTCGATTCCGCAGCGCTACGGTGGCACCGGCAACGACTACGTCGCTCTCGGCCTCGCCTGCGAAGAACTGGAGTACGTCGATACTTCGCTCCGCGTCATCCTGTCCGTGCACGTCGGCCTCAACAACCTCACCCTGCAGACGTGGGGAACTGAAGAACAGAAGCAGCGCTGGCTGGTGCCGCAGGCAAAGGGTGACAAAGTCGCCACGTTCGCGATAACTGAGCCCACGGCCGGCAGCGACGTGGCTGGCATCCAGAGCCACGCCCGCAGGGACGGGAACGACTACATACTCACCGGCGAGAAGATGTGGATCTCGCTGGCCGATGTCGCCGACCACTTTGCGGTCATCGCCTGGACCGACACTGAGAAGAAGAAGGCGCGTGACCACTCCGGCCTATCGGTGTTTCTCCTCGAGCGCGGGATGAAGGGACTGACGACTGCGACGATCCACGGCAAGCTGGGTGTCCGCGCCGGCAACACCGGCTCGATTGCCTTCGACGAGGTGCGGGTGCCCGAGGCCTGCCGGCTTGGGTTCGAAGGCGAAGGCTTCAAGATCGCCATGTTCGCGCTGGACCAGGGGCGCTACACAGTGGCGGCCGGCTCAACCGGGCTCATCCGCGCCTGCCTCGATGCCTCGGTTGATTATGCCCAGGCGCGCACGGCCTTCGGCAAGCCCATCGCCGAGCACCAACTGATCAAAGAGATGATCGCCGAGATGGCCTGCGACTACGAAGCCTGCCGTTTGCTCTGGCTCAAAGCGGGTTGGCTCAAGAACGAAGGCAAACGCAACACCCGTGAGACGTCACTCGCCAAGCTCTACGGCTGTGCGGCGGCCGAGAAGGCAGCGTCGAACGCGGTCCAGATTCACGGCGCCTATGGCTTCTCCAGCGAGTACAACGTCGAACGGTTCTACCGCAACGCCAAGGGCGCGCAGATATACGAAGGGTCGCGCGAGATACACAAGCTCCTGCAGGCTGACTACGCGCTCGGCCTGCGCACCGACAAACCCCTGCGCTGCACGTTGCCCATACCCGAGTAGATGTACACCTCCACCAGTTGTCATTTCGAGCGACCGCAGGGAGTCGAGAAATTTCTTCTGAGAGACCCCTCGACTCGTCCGACTCGCTCGGGGTGACTGTCATTCGATGAAAGGAGCACAATGCCTGTCATCTTCATGAAGTCCGGCGGCACGGTGACCTGTACCGGCTACACAATCAAGGATGGCGTCGTGAAAGCCATGGACTGCAAACTCGACGGGACCCCGATTCCCGAGGACAGGTCAAAGCCGGCCGAGTTCGCGGTTTCGCTCGCCAACGTCCTCTACATCCTGCCCGGCAAGCTGTAGCAGCCTGCCCGAGTCAGACACGTCAGACCAGTCCGACCTGAATAGGCCTTGACGGAGCGCGTCCTCGTCCGCAAGGTCGTCGACCTTGGTGCCGCCGTTGCCGAGGCTCTCGACTTCCTCGAGTACGACTCCAGGGGCAAGAAAGTCTGGGTCAAACCCAACCTGCTCGGCCCTCACCTACCTGAAGCCGGCGTGACGACCGACCCCGAACTGGTCCGCACCGTCGTCCGCGAGCTGAAGCGCCGCGGGACCGCGGCAGTCTGGGTCGCAGACAATCCGGCCGGCAGGCACGCACAACGCCTCGCCGACTATCTCGCGCCGACCGGCGTAGTCGAGGCCAGCGAGGGTTGTTTCCTCGACGTCGCCGAGCACTCAACGGTACTGCCGCTGAAGTCCCGCTTCGCGCAACACCTGCCGATCTCCTCTGTAGCAGTTGAAACCGACATCATCCTGAACCTGCCGGTCTTCAAGACCCACGCCCTGACCATCCTCACCGGCGCGGTGAAGAACCTGTTCGGTGTCATCCCCGGTCTTCAGAAAGCTCACCTCCACACACTGGTCAGAAACGGAGAGGAGTTCGCCGAGTTGCTGGTCGACATCTACCAAGCCCTGCCGGTACCGGTCTTCAACGTGATGGACGCACTGCGTGGCATGGACGGCCAGAACGGCCCGAGCGGCGGCCGCGTGCTCAGGCTCGGCCGGATTCTCGCCTCCCGCAACCCGGTCGCGCTCGATTCGGTGATGGCGATGATGGCCGGGTTGAAGCCGGACCGGATACCGACGAGCCGGATTGCCGCGGAAAGAAACCTCGGCCCGGCCCGGCCGGAGGAAATCGAGGTTGTCGGGGACTTCGAGGTGATTCCGGGCTTCCGCCTGCCTTCAGCCCGGCTGGCGGAGAGCATCACCGGCATCGCCGGTGCAACGTTCTACCGGCTCATCCAGCGCCGCCCAGCGTGCGACCGAAAGCTCTGCACTCGCTGCCGCCGCTGCGCGGACAACTGTCCGGTTCAAGCCATTGAGATGAACCCGTTCCCCGCGATCGTGCGGGGAAAGTGCATCACCTGCTACTGCTGCGTGGAAATCTGTCCGGAACGGGCGATGGTAGTTCCCTCTCCCCTCCGCGGCCTGATTCAGAGCATCACCGGCCGCTAGCCGCCGCTCGCACTAACCGTATCGCTCGTTGGATCAGCACCCGGTTCCCGAGCGCATTGGTCCAGGCTGAGGCACCGGACGGATGCGGCAGTGAAATCACCGTGACCACGCGTCCGGCGATGCGGCGGCGAAATCGGCGGCCGACTAGTTCCTCAAGCTTGGCCTTTCCCAGGAACCGCTCGATTGCCAGTTGGCCAACCGGAATCAGCACGTCTGGTCTGACCAGCGCGAACTCCTGCTCCAGCCACGGAACGCAGTTGGCTACCTGATGCCGCGTCGGCTTCAAGTCTCCCCGCTCGCCGCTGCCGGGGAAACACTTCATCATCGCAGTCACGTAGCAGAACGACCGGAACTGCTGTTCCTCGAATCCAGCCTCGGCCAGCCACTGGAACAGCCGCTTGCCGGCAGCACCGGCGAACGGCCTGCCCAGTACGACCTCTTTCTTGCCGGGCGCCTGCCCGACCAACATCCAGCGGGGCGAATCGAATCGTCCGAACACGGCGCTCACTCCCTTGGGCAGGCCGCACTTGCGGCAGCGGCGCATCCGGGCGGCGAGTGCCGCGAAGCTTGACGCTCGACGCCTGAGGCCAGACGCCTGATGCCGGACACCAGCAGCCAGCAGTGACACGACTAGGAAGACGACTGTCTGCGCGTCTTCTTGAGGCGAGCCCGCAATGTCCTGAGCTTCGCCTCAAGTGGGTCGGCGACGGCGCAGATGCCATCGGCGTGCTCGGTATCCACGAGCCCGAGGCGAACCCCTAGACGAAGACACGCTTCGACCTCGACGAGCGACTTCAGGGCTATGCCAAGGAACCGGTTGAAATCTGGCTCGCTATCCGCAGCTCGTCCCTCGGCGATGTTGAGGGCAACCGAGACCGACGCCCTGCGTATCTGGTCTCCAAGGACGAACAACTCCGTTCGGGGCAGGTCTCTGGCAACAGCGTACACAGCCTCCGCGAGATCGACCGCGAGCTGCCACACTTCCAGCTTCTCGAACGGGTACCTGGTTCCCGGATCTGGCGTCTGGCGTGAAGCGTCTGGCATTTAGCGTCTCTTCAACTTCCTCTTCCGCGCGGCCTTCCACTCGTCGTCGTCAATCTGCTGCCGGACTTGGCGAAGCCGGTCGCGCAGCTTCGCCGCCTTCTCGAACTCGAGCAGCGCCGCGGCCTGCTCCATCTCGCGCTGCAGCCTGGAAAGCAAGGCGACCTTGTCCTCTTCGTCGGCTCCTCCCTCACTCCCTTCCTCACTCACTCCCTCCGCCTTTGCATCGGCGACTGAGGTAGTCAGCCTCACCTGGTCGATTGACTTCTGGATCGAGCGCGGCACAATGCCGTGCGCCGCGTTGTACTCAATCTGCTTCTGCCGCCGCCGGTCAATCTCCTTCAGCGCGTTCCGGA
>CAZVCQ010000001.1:17346-29690 GCA_964626085.1 uncultured bacterium | reverse complement strand
GAAGAGGAGAGAGGACTGAGGAATGAGGAGAGAGGAATCCGGGAAGAGGACGGAGGTCGGAGGATGGAGGATTCACGTCAGGACCTGAGGACGGAGTTCCGAGCAGCGACGGAGTCGTCGGAGCAAGGAATGAGGACGGAGGGAGTGAAGATGGAGGAAGGGGATGGAGGATTCATGTCAGGACCTGAGGACGGTGTGCCGAGGCGGCGGCGCAGTCGTCGGAGGAGGGATGGAGGATGGAGGAGGAATCGCGGACTTCGTTACTCACACCACGCTCCTCATTCCTTGCTCCTCGTTCCTCATTTCTCGTTCTTCATTCCTCATCCCTTGCCTCCCTGCCGCCGGGCGCGAGCCGCTTGTTCTCGACCCGGGTCAGCCCAGGCTTGCCGCGTGGCATGTCTGGCGACGTTCACCATGCACTTCAGAGCGTCGCTGCCGGCAAGGTGGGTCGGACCGCGTCTCGAACCGCTCGGGCAAGAGCGACGGCCCGCTCCGCCTCAGGCCGTTCAATGTCGTCCCAGTTTTCGGGGTACCGGGTCTCAATGGAGTAACGGTTGAGCGCAAGCACGTGGTCAAGCTCTATACCAAGGTGCAGGTCTGCGGGCATCTGATGCATCAGGAACCTGAGGTCGTGGGTCCGCGGAACCCGCAACGCATGTCCTGTCAACAGTGCCTTGAGGTACTTCTCGGCACATTGCTGGGCATGATAGCAGATGAGGTCGTAAGGGCAGTTCTCCCGCAGCGCGAGGCCATGCTCGGCCAGAACGAGGTCCTCCTCGGCCTTCTGCACCCAGCGACGGACCAGGGCGACTCGGTCTTCAGCTTCGCTCGTAGAGAACCTTGCCTTCCGTCAGTGCCTCGTGGACAACGCTCCCTGCCAGGTTCCGATTGCGGGCCACATCCTCCGGTGTCACCACGATGACGTCCACCGGCAGGTCAAGGCCAATCAGGGCGACGTCAATTGCGGTCGCGGCCTCCCGCTGAGACCCTTGCACGGGCATGACCACGAGCACGTCGGCATCACTGTCAGGCCCGGCCGTACCCCTCACCCGCGAGCCGAAAAGAACGACCTGCAGCGGGTTGAACCTGGTGACGACCCGTCGAACCAGTTCCTCTATCTCCGCTCCATAGACCTCAGTTGTTACTGCGATATGTGGCCTCCTATCAGTTCCGGATACATGATAAACAATTCCACTCGCGTCAAGGCCGGGCGGAGTCCGAACCGCATGGCGGTCATATTAGCACGGCCTGAAGGGATGTCAATGTTGCGGGCGGCAGGGACGCGGGCCGAGAAAAGGACTGAGGACGGAGGAGAGAAGAGGGAGGAGGGAAGACGGAGGTGAGAAAAGGAGAGAGGACTGAGGAATGAGGAGGGAGGAATCCGGGAATAGGACGGAAGACGGAGGATTCACGTCAGAACTTGAGGACGGAGTGCCGAGGCGGCGGCGCAGTCGTCGGGTTCGGCCTGCCCGCGCAGCAGCAGGCGGGCCGGATTTGGCCTTGCATCAGTAGTGGAGGGAGGACGGAGGATGGAAGATGGAGGAGTGAAGATAGAGGAGCCAGAGGAGAGGAGAGGACGGTTGAGTGAGGATGGAGGAGTGAAGATGGAGGATGGAGGACGAAAGACGTAGCCATGCCTGAGAAGGATATGCCCGAGGGACGTCAAGTCAAGCAGGCGGGCGCGAGGGCGCGACTAGGCGCGGACCAGGCTCAAGTTGGACACCGGCAGCGAGTCGGCTTCCAGCCGGCTAAGGTCGGCTACTTTGCTGGCATGGTCAATGTCCACTCCAACAAGCTGCCCGTCGGCGTCGAAGTCCAGGACCACGCCAGGCACGACCTCGCGTGAGTCAGCGCTCTCCTTTTCCGACAAGTCAATATAGAGCGAGTCGGTTTCCGGATAGTAGTGGAACTTCATTTACTCTCCTCCTTGAATCCCCGGTCCGGGAAGGCGTTGTGCACCGTCTCGCCGTCCGCGAGGGTAACGACTCTCAGGTGCTTGCCCAGTTCTTTGACGAACGTCCAGTAGCGGACGCGGCCGCCCGGCTCTTCCTCGCGTCGCAACGGATGCCGCAGGGCCGCCTCGCACCACTCGCGTTGGATGTACGGCCGCTTGCGCAATACCTGTTCCTCAAAGTACCGTGTAGTCTTCATACGGCCGCTGTATTCTCAATCAAGGCTACCTGATTGCCCGGATAAGTCAATCGTGCAGCCCGACCCAAGTGCACGGAGTCGTCGCCGGACGGCCTGCCTGCCGCGCTCCGCTTGGCGCAGGCAGGCCGGATTTGGCCTTGCATCAGTCGAGATGTTAGGCGTGCTCGGCCCCGAGTCAAGCCAGCGCGGCAGGAACGATGGAAAGAGGGGTCTGGCGCAGGGCTGGATACCGTTGCAGAAGCAGGACCGGCGGCTGTTGCGGCTGCTGGAACAAGGGCCTGAGCGGACGCTGTTTCGAGGCCTGGAACAGAAGCTGTCACGGGCGCTGGCGCCTGGTGTGTACTTCGTCCTTGAGGAACCACAAGCCTCAAGCCACAAGCCGCAAGCCATCCGCAAGGTCGTGGTGACGAGGTGAGGAGGGGTTAGTGAGTTAGCAGTTAGGAGTTAGCAGAAGCGAGGGGCGGGCGAAAGCCCGCCCCTGACCGCTGAACCAGCCTCAGTCGTCGGCTGCAGACCGGGCCGTTATGTCGGTTCTGCCGGCTCTGTGGTGAGCGTACGCGCGCGGGCAAGGAACGAACCGGCCAGCTCGACTGTCTTGTGAGACCCGGCTTCGGAGAAACGGCTGTAGTAGTCGGCGTTCTCGCGCAGCGCCTTGCCTGCCTCAAGACCTTCGACAAACTCCAACTCCAATAGCCGCGGTCCAATGTACAACTCGCGCAGAGCGATGACCAGACAGCGGTGGCTGCGTTCCCGAAAGCCCTTGGCGTACAGAAGCGCCCGCGCGCTGTGAAACATCGAGTAGTAGGCCTGAATGGTCGCCCATTTGAGCCCGCCGGCAGCCAGCGTACGTCGGGCTTCGTCGAGGTCCTGGCTGGCCGCCGCCAGTTCGCCTGCGACAAAGGTCGGGCCGGGTGAAAACCGTCGAATCCTGCCCGACTTCACACAGGACTCAAACTCCGGGCCTAGCTTTCTTTCCATAGCTCGATGCCCCGCTTGAGTTCGGCGGCAAATACGGGGTTGTCCCGCTCCAGGTCGGCAAGCCCGACCGGCGTCACGATCACGGCCTGCAGCGCTTCCTCACGGGAGGAGACGATCTTCCTCACGCGGTCAGGCGCATTGGTTACGACCAGCAGGTCAACGTCGCTGTCGGGAGTGTTCGTTCCCTCGGCCGCGCTGCCGAACAGCACGACTCGCAGTGCCAGTCCGGACAGGCGGTCAAGCAGAGGGCTCAGGGCCTCAACATTCAGCAGCGTCTTGAACGATCGGACTCGCGGGTCGGCCAGGCGTGCGCGATAGAACCGCATCCGGCCGCGGGCCTCGGCTTCAACCAGACCGGCTCTGGCCAGTTCACGCAGCACGCGATTCACCCCGCCGCGTGAGAGTCCGGCCTCGTCCGTCACTTCGACGCCGTAGTAGCTTCGGTCAGCGTGAGCGCAGAGAAACGCCAGCACGGCCTGCTCCAGCGACGCAACGAACAACCGGCCCGAGTCGCTTGGGCGACCGCGTGAACTTGCGTACTTCATTGTGAACTCAAGTTCATCATAGTGAACCCGTCCCGGGTGTCAAGATCGCCATCCCGGACGGACCGCGAATACTGACCGGCTAGTGAGCGGGCACTGAGAGAGACGCGGAGGGAGACCAGACTAGCTGATTCACTTCTTGAGTCGGTCGCGGGCGACGGTCTGCGTGATGCCCTTGCCCTCGTCCAACTCCTTCAGGCCGGTTTCGACTTTGAGCCTGAAGTAGAGCTCGGCCATGATGTCCGCAATGCCGGCGTCGTCGGGGAGCCGCTCAATCATCTGAATGACTTCAGTCTCTAACCTGGGCACGTATAGCTCCTTTTGATGGTTCCAGGATGCGAGTGCCATGAGTCTAGGGCCGAACCGTGCGCACGCTGGCGAACGGACACCAGAAGGCGGGTTCCCACTCGGTGACCTGGGACTCGAAGGACAGCCGCGGCCGTCAGGTAGCGCGCGGCGTCTACTTCATTCATGAGGCACAAGCCCAAGCACAAGCGCAAGCTGTCCGCAAGGTCTCGGTGACGAGGTAGGCGCTGGGGAAAGGCAAAGGTAGAGGTTGAGGTAGAGAGACAGAAAGCAGAACTAGACCGAAAGGGGCGGGCGCAAGCCCGCCCCGATTCATCAGGTTCCTGCGAGATCTCGGCTGCGGTTGCTACTACTCGATGGGTAGCCGGCGAACCCGGGCCGCAGCGTCCTCCAGGACCACAATGGCTCCTTCGGCCAGCGCGCGTTCCACGTTGGCCAAAACCGCAGTCAGCCGAGATAGGAGACGATCAGGGCGCGTGTTCGCCGTTCGGATGATGATAACCGACGGCGCATCCTCGCCAGAGAAGGCGAGTATGGCACCGTAGTCCAGGTCGTGGGTGATGATGACCTCTCGCGTGCGCCTGGCTTCGGCGACAATGCGCTCGTCTGCGGCGGAAGCCAGCCCGATATCACCGGCGTGGCGGCAAGAATGCCCTCTTGACGACAGGCGCCTGCCGAGTTCGCGCGGCAGGTTCATGTTGAGGAGGAACTTCAAGCGGTGCCCGCCGGCTCCAGCGAGACCACGCGTTCCTCCATTGCCCACGAGGCGTACGCCAGGGCCTGCTGTACGTCTTCTCGCTCAAGCTCCGGCCACTCGAGGAGAATCTCATCTGTTGTCATGCCCGAAGCAAGGTAGCTGAGGATGGAGGCAACCGGCATCCTCAGACCTCTGATGCATGGCTTGCCAAAGCACTTGTCGGGGTCAAGTGTGATGCGGTTGAACCGGTAGTGGCGGATCTCCATACTTCAGTTTACCGCCGCGCCACCCCGCGTCAAGCCAACAGGGACGACCCTGGCGGAGCGACCAAGCTCAAGCCCAGGCGCAAGCTCAAGCACAAGCCATCCGCAAGGTCGTGGTGACGAGGTGAGCGGCAAGTAGACAGAAGACAGTAGGCAGTAGACAGGGCAGGGGCGGGCGAAAGCCCGCCCCTAAACATGCTCTAGCCGGAGCCCATGAGGCTACCAGACCGCTGAGACCAAGCCCGAGTCGGTAATGGCACGGTCTTTCGTGAGCACGACCGTGTCCTCGCCGAATCCCCGCTTGCAGGCCAACGCAGTCGCGCAGATGATTGCGTCATGGATTTCGAGGTCGAGCGGCAGTAGGTCCACGATTTCGCCGGTCACCGGGTAGATTGTGCATCGGTCGTCAGCGCCGATAATGGTCTGTACGGCGCCGAATGAGAGCGAAATCCGGCTGCGTCGGTGCAGGTACTTGAGTTCGGCCAGCACGATGACCGGTACGATGATCCGGGTATCGGTCCGTTCCAGCAGTTCGGCAGCGTGTTTTCCCAGCCGCCTGTCGTCAGTGAGATACCAGACGAGCGCGTGGGTGTCTATGACGCAGACCATCACGCGTCGTCTGCGTAGCGGATCTCCGCCTTTCTGATGTCCTCTTCGCTGACGGCCCGCGCTTCCTTCCAGAGCCCGCGTAGCTCAGTGAACGGCCGTTTCCGTCCCCGCGTCACGTGCTTCTTGAGGCGGATCTCCATCCGGCGCAGTTCCTTCTCGGCATCAGTAAGCTTCCGCACGATAGTCAGCTTGGTCATGAGAGAGAATATCGTACATTGCCGAGGATGTCAAGCGCCCTGAGCGGACAGTCGTTGTGGTGACGAGGTAGGGCACCAAGAAGACAGAAGGTAGTAGACAGAATGCAGGGAGGGGCGGACGACAGCCCGACCATTGGTGTTGCTGATGTGCGTGGAAGCACGACGGGCACCATCTATATGTAGTGGTGTACCGTTCTCGGATCACAATTCTCCCAGGGAGTGGGCGAACCAGGGACTGCCTGGGGGGCAGCTATCGAAGAAGGACTCGAAGAAGGAACAGGCTAAGGTTCAAGTTAGGGTTGAGGGCGAGGAACAGGTTGAGGTTGAGGGCGAGGAAGAGGTTAAGGTTGAGGTTAAGGTTGAGAGCGAGGAACAGGCTGAGGTTCGGCCTGAGCTTTGGAATGAGCTTTGCGAGAAGCTTCTGAACGAGCAATGCACCAAGCTATGAAATGAGCTTTCGACTGAGCTTTCCGGGGAGCTTTCCGGCGAGCTTCCTAAGGAGCTTCCCGAAGAGCTTTCTGGGGAGCTTTGATGCGAGCTTTGGCGGGTGCGTTGAACGCCGCGTTCGCGGTCCTTCTGGTCCTGCTTGGGACACAATCCCAATCCCACGAGCGGGATTGGGTTATGTCCCGCGTCCCAGGCCTCCTCACCCCGACCCTCTCCTCAACGAGGAGAGGGAGAGCGGAGCCATGGGGAATGACCAAGCGCCAAAGCCCAATGACCAATCAAGCACCAATGGCCGAATGCCAATCCGAGACCATCTGCCCGGACATCGGTGTTCATCAGTGGTTCACGAGAAGGGTTCTGGGGTCAAGGGGTACTGGGGTTAGGGTCAGCCGGGGCTTGGAACACGATTACCCGCGAAAACAGGGGACAGTCCCACGGAGCGCTTGCGTCGGACGTGCCCAGGGCACCGTAGGAACGAGCAGCGCGGTACAGTCCCCATTTTCGCGGTAATGTCCCGGTCGCAGTTTGACAGGCTGAGGCCGGACGGTATAGTCCTGTCATGCGCGTGAGCACCGGCCGGTACAAGGGCAGGGAGCTTGACTATCCGCGGGCGGGGCTGCGGCCGACCAAGGCGATAACGCGGCAGGCCATGTTCAACATAGTCGGTTCCCGCGTGCGTGGGGCGAAAGCCTGTGACCTCTACGCGGGTGGCGGGTCGCTCGGCATCGAGGCGCTGTCGCGGGGCGCGGCATCGGTCATGTTCGTGGAGCAGCAGGCGACCGTATTCCGGTTTCTGCGTGCGAACGTGAAGGGCCTGCCGGACGCGACCGTCGTGCGCGGAGACGTGCTGCGGGTGTTGAAGAAGCTGGCTGGTGCCGGTTTCGACCTGGTTCTCGCCGATCCGCCGTACATGCACGGGCTGGTGCAGGAAACTATCGACCGGGCGGTCGAGTTCGACGTCCTTGCGCCGGGTGCGTGGTTTGTGACGGAACATCACCGGCGCGAGATGCCGACGCCGCCGGAGAAATGGGAGACGATCAAGCAGGGAACCTACGGTGAGAGCTTGGTGAGCGTGCTGAGGAGGGTTTCGTGAGGCGGACGAAGTCAGAAGTCAGAAGGCAGAGTGCGGAAGGCAGAAGCAGCGGACCGAAGTGAGATGTTAGATGGAAGATGAAAGATGTGAGATGTTTGGGCAGACGAAGGCAGAAGTCAGAGTGCAGAAGTCCGAGAGCCGGCGTGACGGAGTCCGGCCGGTTTGCTGAGGAGGACCCGATGAGACGGACGAAGGCAGAGGCCAGAAGTGAGAAGGCAGAAGTCAGACTGACCGAGCTGAAGCAGAGGATTGCCGTCTATCCCGGCAGCTTTGACCCGATAACACTCGGGCATCTGGACGTTGTGAAGCGGGCGGTCCATCTCTTCGACAAGGTAGTTGTCGGCGTGGCGAGCCGTCAGGAGAAGCACCCGCTGTTCTCCTGGGCGGAGCGCGTCCGGCTGGCGAGGGAAGTCGTGAAGGAGATGGACGGAGTCACGGTTCAGGGGTTCGACTGCCTGCTGGTTGAGTTCGCGCAGCAGGAGCGCGCGCAGGCTATCATCCGCGGGATGCGCGCGGTGATGGATTTTGACTATGAGTTCCAGATGGCGCTGACCAATCGGAAGCTGGCGCCCAGCGTGGAAACCGTCTTCTTCGTGCCGTCGGAGCGGTATTTCTACCTCAGCTCTTCGCTGGTGCGAGAGCTCGCGGCCAAGGGCGGTGAGCTGAGCTGTTTCGTCCCGGAACCGGTAGTGAAGGCACTTCGACGGAAATTGAGAAAGTAGCCGGCGCAAGTCAGAAGCCAAGAGCCAAAACGAGGATGAAGGCGCTCCATGCGATTCGTTGACGAGGTCGTAATCCAGGTGCGGGCCGGGTCCGGCGGGGACGGCTGCGTTTCGTTCCGGCGGGAGAAGTTCGTGCCGAAGGGCGGGCCCGACGGCGGCGACGGCGGTGATGGTGGTTCGGTGGTGCTCTGGGGCAATGGTTTCCTGCAGACGCTTGCCGACCTTGAGTACCACCGTTTCTACAAGGCCGGCGCCGGCGGGCACGGGAGGGGTGCGAACCGGCACGGTTCGAAAGGCGAAAGCGTGCGCGTGCCGGTGCCGCTGGGCACGGACGTGCTTGACGTCGGTACGGGCGTGAAGCTGGGCGAGATCCTCCAGGATAAGCAAGAACTGGTAGTAGTGCGAGGCGGCAGAGGGGGACGGGGCAACGCCAGGTTTGCCACCTCAACCAACCAGGCTCCGCGGCGTTTCGACCCGGGCACGGCGGCCGAGGAGCGGAAGGTCAGGCTCGTGCTGAGGCTGGTGGCCGACGTCGGTATCGTCGGGCTGCCGAACGCGGGTAAATCAACGTTGCTGTCGCGGCTGACCAGGGCCAATCCCAAGGTTGCGGGCTATCCGTTTACGACTCTGACGCCGAATCTCGGCGTGATGCAGACCAAGGACGTGCGGTTCACAGTTGCGGACATGCCTGGAATCATCAAGGGCGCACACGGTGGCAAGGGACTCGGTTTCGCGTTCCTGCGGCACATCGAGCGGACGCGAATGCTCGTGTTCGTCATTGACGCGGCGACGGGCCATCCCAAGCGCGACTATGCCGAGCTGATGGATGAGATTGGCAGCTACAATGAGGAGATTTTGAAGCGACCCCGGGTCGTCGTGCTGAACAAGGTTGACCTGCTGACCGGACGCAAGCCTGCCATCCGGCTTGACGCAGAACGGGTCTGGGTGTCGGGACTGACCGGCGAGGGAACCGACGAGCTGCGGAAGTTGATTGACCGGCTCTTCCCCAGGAAGGCATAGGTTCGCATGAACGAGGTGTTCGTTGACCTCTATGCAGTGCAGCGGATGAACGAGACGCGGCTGAAGAACCTGCTGGCCCGTTTCCGAACGCCCGAGCGCGTGTTCGATGCCGGCCTGAACGACCTGCTTGAGGTGAAGGGCATAGACAAGGAGCTTGCCTCGGCGATCCGATCATACCGCCGCAGTGACGAGACCGCGCGACGGCTGAAGGCGGCGCAGACACTTGGTATCAGGACCATCGGCTACACTGATGAAGACTACCCGGAGAACCTGAAGAAGCTCGCACACATGCCGCCGGTGCTGTTCGTGCGAGGCGAGCTTCGACCGGAGGACACGACCGCCGCGGCGGTCGTGGGCACGCGGATACCGTCGCACTATGGCCGGCAGGTTGCGGAGAAGCTGGGACGCGAGCTGGCGCAGCACGGCGTCACGGTCGTGAGCGGGCTGGCGCGGGGTGTCGACACGTTCGCGCACAAGGGCGCGCTTGACGGCGGGGGGCGGACCGTCGCCGTGCTCGGGTGCGGGATTGATGTTTGCTATCCGCCGGAGAACCGGAAGCTCTACGATGCCATCAGCACTCAGGGCGCGGTCCTCTCCGAATTCTCGCTCGGGGTCGACCCGCTCGCAATGAACTTCCCGAAACGGAACCGGGTTGTATCGGGCCTGTCTCAGGTGGTCGTCGCGGTCGAGGCGGGGGAGAAGTCAGGGGTTCTAAACACCGTGGGCTGGGCGACCGACCAGGGACGGACCGTGTTCGCGGTGCCGGGCAACATTACGTCGCAGCAGAGCCTGGGTATCAACCGGCTGCTGAAGAACGGGGCGAGGCCGCTGCTCTCGGTCGACGACGTTCTGCAGGAACTGGGCGTGGCGAAGCGAGCCGAGCAGCGGTCAAAGGTCGAGGTCGCGGCTGAGGAGAAGCCGGTGATGGAGTATCTGACCGCGGAGCCGATGCACGTGGACGAGATCTGCGAGGGACTGGGGATACCGATGGCCGGACTGCTTTCGGTGCTGATGCAGCTTGAGATCAAGGGACTGGTCCGACAGCTGCAGGGCAAGTTCTTCGTGAAGGAAATCTGACCGGTCAGACAACCGCCAAGGGTGAAGGGAAAAGGGGAAATGGCGAAGTGCGAACAGGGACGACATGGACGGATCCCAATTCACGGAAGACTCTGTTAGGAGCTGGCGGACTGCCTAGTCCGGCAGGAAGTCGAGCGCGATGTCCGCGGCCGGAGCCGAGTGGGTGATGGCCCCGACCGAGATGTAGTCAACCCCGGTTTCGGCAATCCGGCGTACGTTCCTCAAAGTCACGCCGCCCGAGGCTTCGAGCCTCGCCTTGCCGTGGGCTAGGGCGACCGCCTTCTTCATCTGCGCCGCCGTCATGTTGTCGAGCAGGATGCGTTTCGCTCCGGCCGCCAATGCCTCTCCTACATCGGCGAGCGTCTGCGTCTCAGCTTCAACCGGGAGTCGGCTCCGACGGCAGCGCTCGATGGCGGTCGTGATCGAGCCGGCAGCGGCGATGTGGTTGTCTTTGATTAGAATCATGTCGTGAAGGCCGGTGCGGTGGTTGGTGCCGCCGCCGCAGCGAACCGCATACTTCTCAAGCTCTCGCCAGCCCGGAGTTGTCTTGCGGGTGTCGAGGATGATGGCCCCGGTCCCGCGGACCGCGTCCACGAATCGGCGGGTTGTGAAGGCTATTCCGGACAGCCGCTGGATGAAGTTGAGGGCGGTGCGTTCGGCGGCGAGGATTGGCCGGGCCCGGCCCTGGACTGAAGCCAGCAACTGATCCTTCCCGTACCGAGCGCCATCCTTCAGTTTCGGAGCGAACCGGATAGACCGGTCGAGGGCGAGAAAGACCTGGCGGCACACGTCGATGCCGGCCAGGATTCCATCCGTACGGGCGATCAGTTGGGCGCGGCAGAACCGGCCTGCCGGGACGGTCAGACGCGAGGTAGCGTCGCCGGGGCCGATATCCTCGGCCAAGGCGATCCTGATGAGCTGCGGGGTGGTCATCGGACGTTTTCGGAAAGCCGACCCGCGAGGCGGCTGAGACGAGCCGGTATCAGCGCTGTTTCTTCTGGTCCTTTTCGGCGCGCGCCTTGGCTTCAGCCTCCAATCGGGCGCGCTTCTCCGCGAGCTTCCTTTCCTCTTCCTCAAATTCCTTGCGCTCGGCCTCGGCGCGTGCTTTGGCCTCGGCCTCCGTCTGGGCGCGCTTGCGTTCCTTTTCGGCGCGTGCTTTGGCCTCGGCCTCTAGCTTGGCGCGCTGCTCGGCAACATGGCGTTCCTTTTCGGCGCGTGCTTTGGCCTCGGCCGCCTCTTTGGCCCGCAATTCGGCCAGCTTCCTCTCGGCCTCGGCGCGAGCCTTAGCCTCGGCTCCCTCTTTGGCGCGGTGCTCAGCGAGCTTCCGTTCCTCTTCCTCGAGTCCTTTGCGCTCGGCCTCGGCGCGAGCCTTGGCCTCGGCCTCTTCTTTGGCCTGTTGCTCCGCTAGCTTGCGTTCCTCTTCGGCGCGAGCCTTGGCCTCGGCCTGCCGCCGGGCGCGTTTCTCCGCCAGCTTCCGTTCCTCTTCCTCGAGTCGCTTGCGTTCCTCTTCGGCGCGTGCTCTGGCTTCGGCTTCTTCCTTGGCCCGCTGTTCCGCTTCCCGCCTCCGGCGTTCCTCTTCCTCTTTCCGCTTGCGTTCGGCTTCAGCCCGCGCTCTGGCCTCGGCTTCTTCCTTGGCCCGCTGCGCGGCGAGCCTCTGTTCCTCTTCCTTGCGCTTGCGCTGCGCCTCAGCGTGGGCCTTGACCTGAGCCGTCAGTTGGGTTCGTTTGTCAGCGAGTTTGCGTTCCTCTTCCTTCCGCTTGTTCTCCTCGTCGGCTTGGGCCTTTGCCTCAGCTTCCACCCGTTTCCGTCTGTCGGCTAGCTTGCGCTCCTCTTCCCCGAGTTTCCGGAGCTCTCCGTCGATGCGGGCCTTGGTCTTGGCGCCGTCCTTTTCGCGCTGCTGGGCCAGTTTACGTTCCTGTTCCTCGAGCCGCTTGATCTCTGCCTCGGCTCGGGCCATCGCCTCGGCTTCCTCCCGCGCACGCTGTTCGGCGAGTCGTCGTTCCTCTTCCTTGCGCTTGCGTTCGGCCTCAGCGCGCGCCCTGACTTCGGCTTCTTCCTTGGCACGCTGCGCGGCAATCCTCTGTTCCTCTTCCTTGTGCTTGCGTTCGGCCTCAGCGCGGGCCTTGGCTTCAGCCTCTTCCTTGGCGCGCTGCGCGGCAATCTTGCGGTCTTCTTCCTCTTTCTTCCTGCGTTCGGCCTCAGCGCGGGCCTTGGCTTCAGCCTCTTCCTTGGCGCGCTGCGC
>CAZVCQ010000001.1:0-17246 GCA_964626085.1 uncultured bacterium | reverse complement strand
CGGCAATCTTGCGGTCTTCTTCCTCTTTCTTCCTGCGTTCGGCCTCAGCGCGGGCTTTGGCTTCGGCCTCTGCCCGGGCGCGCTGTGCGGCGAGTTTCTGTTCTTCTTCTTTGTGCTTGCGCTCAGCCTCGGCACGGGCCTTGGCCTCAGCTTCTTCCTTGGCACGCTGCGCGGCGGTTCTCTGTTCTTCCTCTTTGCGCTTGCGTTCGGCCTCAGCGCGGGCCTTGGCTTCGGCTTCTTCCTTGGCACGCTGCGCGGCGATTCTCTGTTCCTCTTCTTTGCGTTTGCGCTCCGCGTCGGCGCGGGCCTGGGCCTCGGCTTGCAGCCGCGTCCGCTTCTGGGCCAGCTTGCGCTCCTCTTCCTCGAGTTCTTTGCGTGCCGTTTCGTCGAGAGCCGCCGCTCCGGCTTCTTCCTTGGCGTGCGGCGGTGCGGGCGCGGGCTTCCGTGTCTCTTCCTGTCGTCTGCGCTCCGCGTCGGCGCGGGCCTTGGCTTCAGCAGCTTCCTCCCGGGCCCGCCGTTCCGCGGCCTCGCGTTCCACCTTTGCCTTGTCGGGGACGGTCGGCGTCTCAACCGCCACTGCGGGCGCCGGTTTTGGGGCCGCTTCTGGTTCCTTGGCCGGCTGCTGGGGAAAGAGGAGCTCGCGGATCTTGCCGACCAGCACCGGCGCATCGTACGGTTTGGGAATGAAGGCACTCGCACCCATGTCGAGGCCGCGGCGAACGTCCTCGGGTGACGACCGAGCACTCAGTATGACGATCGGGGTCTTCCCCAGACCGCTCGACTTGAGTAGCTGGCAGACCGAGTAGCCGTCCATCTTGGGGAGTATCAGGTCGAGAATGACGAGGTCCATTTCAGCCTGGCGCGCTGTCACGACGGCCTGGAAACCGTCAGCCGCCGTGATTACGTCGAAGCCTTCTTTCTCGAGTCGGCTTTTGACCATTTCGCGCAGGCCGGCATCGTCCTCAACTACGAGAATCTTCTTCTTGGTGTTGGTCACGCGTCCTCCTTGATAGGCAGGATGAAGTTGAACCTGACTGCCTCGCCTGGGTTGCTCCGAGCCCAAACCTTGCGGCGGCGCATCTCAGTTACCGGGCAGCCCTCTGCGAGGCCTAGGTTGTTGCGCGGCTGCATAGACTGCAGTATACCGCGCGGCTAATGTGATAGTCAAATTCTCCGCTTCGCCGCCGTGAACGGACAGGTCGCAGGCGGCGACGCTCACGAATCTCCCCTTGTGGGGAGTGTGAAATGGAATCTAGTCCCCTCGCCCAAGGTGCTTTCTGCCCAGACCTTGCCGTGATGCAGCTCAATAATCGAGCGGACGATGGCGAGGCCCAGCCCGACTCCCGGGACATGCGGGTCGACACGTTCGAACCTGCCGAAGATGCGGTCGAGGAGTTCCGTCGGGATGCCGTTCCCTTCGTCTGAAACCGTAACCTGAACGTAGCCGGTGTCGGCGAGGATTCCCTCTTCGGCCAGTACCTCTGCGCCCGGGTCAACGAGCTCGATGCCGATGCGAATCGTCCCGCCCGGCGGTGAGTACTTGATCGCATTGTCCAGGAGGTTGTTCAGGACCCGGAGGAGCCGGTCCCGGTCTCCCATCACCGGCGGCAGGCGCGACGGGATGTTGCGTTCGACGGTCAGATTGCGCTTGCTGACAAGAGGGGAGAGACTTTCGGTTGCGGTGGATAGTAACTCCGGCAGGTCAAGCGCGTCACAGTGCAGGACGCCCTTGCCCGAGTCCATCCGGGAGACCTCGATCAGGTCGTCAATCATCCGGTTGAGCCGGTCTATCTCATCGCGGGCGACGGTCAAGTAGCGGAGTTCGCGTTCATCGAGCCGGCCGGCCGCGGTTTCCGACAGCAGTGACACCGCCTCCTTGATGGCCGCCAGCGGCGTGCGGAGGTCGTGGGAGACCATCGCCATCAGGTCGGTGTGTGCGCGTTCGGTCTGCCCGGGCGGCGCGCAGTCAGATGTTCCCCTGCATTGGGGCGAGGGCTCCGAGCGCAACCTGGCCTCGGGACTGAAGATACGACCCGTCATCGCTATCCGAAGTCTAACCCTTGGCCGGTCTTTGTCAACCACGGAAGGGTGTTGACTAAGGCTATCGTTTTGGCATAGTTGTGGCGGGGACGGCAACCATGACTACTTCGGTTCGTTCACTCGGACTCGGCCTGCTCCTGGCCGGCGTCGCGCTGGCCGGCTGGCAGCCGATTGACTCCATTACCAATCGGGATACGAGCGACATCAGTTGCCAGAGCAACGCCAGGAGCGTGGCCACTGATGTCGCCGGCAACGTCCACGTGATCTGGCGAGGGAGGGTAGCCGGCACTTGGCAGCCCTGGTATTCATACCGTGACGCGTCCACCGGTGAATGGAGCCGAGACACGATTCTGCGTGTTGTCTCAGGCGGGGTCGCAGACCCCGCCTGTGTTGCCGGCCCTGACGAGTCTTTCTGCGTCGGCTGGAACGACGGCGCGTCGGGCACGCTCCACCTGCTCAGGCGCGACAGCGCAGGTTTGTGGTCTGAGCTCGATTCGGTCCCGGGGCAGCAAGGCGACAGCATGGTGTCGGTGTGCGCCGACGACAGCGGGGCAGTACACGCGGTGTGGCGAGGGAGCGACCTGGCCGGTTCTCTGGTCTGCTACGCCTCGCACACCGATACCGGGTGGAGCAGGCCGGAAACCCTGACTGCCGGCGGTGTGCACGGATCGTGGCCCTCGATCGCCTGCAGTCCTGGCGATACCGTCATGGCAGTCTGGGTCGGTTCGTCCGGCCAGTCGATAGTCTCCCGCCGTCGCGTGGCTGGCTCATGGCAAGTTCCGGAGACGGTCTATGTCGGGGCATCCGCGAATCCCTGTGTCAGTTGGGGCCCGGACAGCTTCTACGTGGTGTGGCTCTCCGGCATGAAACCCAATCAGCACGTCCTGATTCGGGCGCGTTCGACTTCCGGCTGGGCGGATACCGCGAAACTCAATGGGTGGCGAGTGGAGCAGCCCGGCGTGTCAGTGGCTGCCGACAAAGATGGAACTCTGCGTGTTGTCTGGCTGGGGCTCGACTCCGTCAACCGGAGTTATCCCACAGTTCAGTACCGACATCGTCCCGCTGGTGACACCTGGCACGCTCAGCAGTTCCTGGATACGGAATTCGGCGACCGACTGCGAACGTCCGTGTCCGCCTCGCAGGGGCGAGTTCAAGTCGTCTGGTCTTACTCGCCAACGCCCGGCGGCGGAACCTACTCGGTCCGCCTGCGGCGGTACGAACAGCTTCACGACGTCGGCGTGATGAGAATCGTGCAACCATCCGACACGGTGGACTCAGGGGCGGTTGTGCAACCGGCGGCGTGGGTGAAGAACTACGGTGACATCGGAGAAAGCAGCGTACCGGTCAGGTTCAACTTCGATGGCTACGCAGACTCCGAGACGCTGTCATCACTCGTTCCAGGCGAGACGGCTTGGGTTGGATTCGATTCTGTCGCCGTGGACGTTCGCGGCTGGAAGGTCACCGCATGCTCGACGAGCCTCGCCGGCGATGCCAATAGGGGGAACGATGCTGCGCGGGATTCGTTCTTCGTGAGGGTCCGTGATGTGGGCGCGGACAGCATCCTCGCTCCAGCCGACACGGTACTCGACACGCTACTGATACCTCGCGTTCGCGTACGGAACTGGGGTAACGTTTCTGCTGATGCCGCTGTCCACGCCTGGATTGCCGGCACAACGTACCATGATTCTCTGACCGTCCGGCTCGGTGCCAACGGCGATTCCGTGGTGAATCTTGACCCGTGGAGGACGGAACTAGACATGTACGTGTTCCGGTGCTCGGTTGCCTGCCCGGGGGACGCGTGTGTTGAGAATGACACCCTGAGCAGACGTTTCCGGGTCGTCGTGTCAGACGTTGGTGTTACAGGGATCATCGCGCCGACCGATACCGTGGACTCGGCTCAGTCTGTCACACCCGCAGCAGTCGTTCACAACTACGGGGTCGCGCTGGCTACCTTCGATGTGCTCCTGCGTATCGGCTCACTCCACAGCGATACGGCCCGAGTTAGCTCTCTGAAGCCGGACAGCAGCGCGGACGTGTTCTTTGATACGTGGCAGCCGTGCGAACGAGGCAATCTGGCTGTGCGCTGCTCTACGATGCTGGCTGGCGACCGCGACCCAACCAATGACATCATGTGTTGTTCAGTATTCGTCCGAGTTGAGTCGCTTGAGAACAGGCAGTGGAAGGAACTCAAGCCGGTGCCGCTCGGGCCATGGAGAAGGCCAGTGAAGGACGGCGGGTGTCTGGTTGCAGTCGAGGATGGGTTGATTGCGCTCAAGGGCTCGAACACGCGGGAGTTCTACCGGTACTCAGAGACCATGGACTCCTGGAAGGTGCTTGCCGGCATGCCTCCTGGCGACAGTGGGCGCCGGGTCAGGGCCGGCGCTGCGCTTTGCTGGGACGGCAACACCGCGGTGTATGCCCTGAAGGGCAACAACACTCGTGAGTTCTGGCGCTACGACATCGCCGCCGACTCATGGTGCAGGCTGGCAGGCATACCTGAACACACGACACGCGTGAGACACAGCAGCGGGCTCGTCTTCCTGCCGGCCACCGACTCAGGCAAGGTGTTCATGGTCAAAGGCGGCAACTGCCGTGAGTTCCTCGCGTACTTGGTCGGACAGGATGAATGGCACTCTCGGCGGTCCCTGCCGGCCGGGCTGGACAGCACCCGTGCCAGACACGGTACGTGTCTGGCCCTGCTCGGCGAGCGCATCTTCTGCCTGAAAGGCGGGACATGTGAATTCTACGAGTACTTCCCCAGCGGCGATTCGTGGCGCGAAAGGGCTCGCCTGCCGCGCCTGGGCCGCGGCGACCGTAGACGGAAGCCTGGAAGAGGAGCAGCTCTGGCCTCCGACGGCAGCCGGTTCCTGTATGCGTTCAAAGGCAGGTACGGCAATGAGTTCTGGCGGTACGATGCAGGCGCCGATTCTTGGACGCAGCTTGACGATATACCCGCGGGCAGCCGGCGGCGCAAGGTCGGACGCGGCGGAGCGTTGGCCTGGTATGGCGGCCGCGTGTACGCGACGAAGGGCAGCGGGTCATGCCAGTTCTGGAGCTTCGACCCGGTAGCTACTCCGTTGACATATCCGCAACCCGGGCGTGACGTTACCGTCGAAGCCGCTACGGGGCCATTGCCGACCAACCAACACGCGCCGGGGCTGCTACGGTGTGGCCGCCCTGTCGCGTACCCGGTCCCTGAAGGTACGAGGACGATTCTCGTCATCGACGCGGCGGGGCGGGTCGTCTTCCGGAGCGCTGCAGTACGTCCGTTCACGGACGTATGCTTCAGCCGACCGGGCGTGTTCTTCGTGATGATGGCGGGCGACTCCGGGTCGTCCGCCACCAAATCGGTGGTTGTCCGGTAGCCGGCCTACGCCGTTCCGGCCGGGAGAGTCACGGTGAAGGTCGTGCCGGCGCCGGGAGTGCTTCGCACCGTGACATCGCCGGAGTGAAGCAGGACGATGTGTTTCACTATCGACAGGCCGAGGCCGGTGCCGCCGAGCTGTCGGGAGCGTCCTTTGTCCACGACGTAGAAGCGTTCGAACAGCCGAGGCAGATGCCCGGGCGCGATGCCCACGCCGGTGTCGCGGAACTGGATGACCGCTCTGCCGTCGTCGCGGCTGATTGAGATCTCGACCTCCCCTTTGTCGGTGTACTTGACCGCGTTGTCGAGCAGGTTGATGAAGACCTGTTCCAGCTTGAACCGGTCGGCACGGAGCGACAGGGATTGCGGGGCGGAAACGGAGAGGACGAGGCGAAGGCCTTTGGAGTTGGCGCGGGCCTCGAAGAGCTTGAGCATCTGCGCGGCCGTTTCCTTGATGTCAACGTCCTCAAGCTGGAGTTCGGCCCCGCGTTCCTCGAGGTCGGAGAGAGCCAGCAGGTCCTGCACGAGATTCACGAGCCGGTCGGTGTTGCGGATGATGGTTTCGAGGTAGGGTCGATTGGCCGGGTCGATGGTCGGCTGCATGGTCTCGGCGAAACCCTTGATGGCGGTAAGCGGTGTGCGAAGCTCGTGGGATACGTTCTGGACGAAGTCCTTCTTCATCCGCGTGGACCGGGTGATTTCGGAGTCGTCGTGAAAGGACAAGACTATCCGCCGCGCCGCCGAGAGGTAGCTGGCGCTGCACGCGAAGTCCCTCCCGCCGAGCTCGAGCTGTCGGGTGGCGGCTGGGTTGTCGGCGGTTACCGAGCGAACTAGTTCGACAAAGTCCGGCTCGCGGATGACCTCCCAGTAGTAGCGGCCCTCGACCGTCGGTTCGCCGGCCAGCCTACGGAAGCTCGCGTTGGCAAGGATGATGCGTCCGGATGCGTCAACCACCGCCAGTCCTTCCTGGATCGACCCGACGATGGCGTTCAGGGCTTCACGTTGCTGCTTCAGTTCGGCCACCAGCGACTTGGTCTCAAAGGCCATCGCATTGAAGCTGTCACCTAACTCGCGGAGCCGTCCGCGCCTTGCCGGCAAGACTCGGGCGTCAAATTCACCAGTGCTGAACTTGCGGAATGCTTCGGTCAGGTCGCGGATTGGCTGGGCCAGACCGCGGGCAATCAGATACGATACCACGCCCGCGGCTACCGTCATGACGGCGGCAGTCCCCAGCACGAGCGGGCCGCGGCCGGTGCCTTGGGCGGCGATCATTCCGACGACAAGCAGGATGACGATAATCGCCAACTGGATGGCAAACAGCCGGAGCAGGATGTAGCGCTTCAATCGCGGAGCTTGTAGCCGACGCCCCGTACGTTCTCGATGAGGCTGGCGGACTTGCCCAGCTTCTTCCTCAAGTTGGTGATGTGGACGTCTATCGTCCGGTCGAGCACTGCCTTTTCATCGCCCCAGAGGCGGCTGAGGATTTCATCGCGGGAGAAGACCCAACCCGGGCGTTCGGCGAGGATGGTCAGTATCTTGAACTCGGTCGTAGTGAGGTCTGTCTTCCTTCCGCCGACCGTAACCTCGAAGCGGTTCGGGTCGATGACAACACCCTGCGGCAACTCGACTACCTCGCCGACGTGCCGTTGCTCGGAGCGGCGGAGCACAGCTTTGACCCGGGCGACAAGTTCCTTGGGTGAGAACGGCTTGGTGACGTAGTCGTCGGCACCGATTTCCAGTCCGAGCACCCGGTCCAGCTCCTCGCCGCGGGCAGTGAGTATCACGACGGGGACGTGCGCGGTCCGCGGGTCGGCCTTGAGGTCTTTGCAGACGTCGATGCCGTCGGCGTCGGGGAGCATCAGGTCGAGGACCACCAAATCGGGCAGGCTTGAGGCAAGCACCTTCTGGAAGCTGCCGGCGTCTTTGAAGGTGCGGACTGCGAACCCGGCTTTGCTCAGGTGGAGCGAGACGAGGTCGAGGATGTCGGGTTCGTCGTCAACGACCGCGATCAGACGACTCAATGGTCGGGGTCTTGGGGCTCGCCCTTGCCGTGCTTGATGACCTGTCCGGTGGCGATGTAGATGACGTCCTCGGCGACGTTAGTGGCGAGGTCCGCAATCCGTTCGAGATTCAGCGACACCATCATCAGCTTGAGTGCCCGCTCGATCGTGCTGGGATCGTCGCTCATCACCTTGGCCAGGTCACGCTTGACGGTGGCATTCAGTTCATCGACGATGTTGTCCCGGGCACAGACCGAACGAGCGAGTTCGGCATCGTTGCGCGTGAACGCGTCGAGCGAGTCCTTGAGCATGGCAATCGCATGTTCGGCCATCTTCGGTATGTCCACCAGCGGCTTGACTGCCGGGCGGGTGATGAGGTATTGAGCGGCTTGTGAGATGTTGACCGCGTGGTCGCCCAACCGTTCGAGGTCGTTGTTGATCTTGATAATCATCACTATCGTGCGCAGGTTCGACGCTTCCGGCTGGTAGAGCGCCATCAGGTTGATGGCCGCGTCCTCGTTCTCGATTTCCAGCCGGTTGACGCGGTCCTCATCCGGGCCGATGACCTGCTCGGCCAGCGCCGGGTCCTTGCTGACGAGCGACTTGACGCTGTTGGCAATCATCTCCTCGACGATGCCGGCCATCGTGAAGAGCTGCTGCTTGAGTTCGTTGATCTTGCCTTCGAGTGCGGTCACGGGTTGCTCCTCATACGCCAGATTATGGCCCGAATCTTGACAGGTTCAAGAGAAACATTGCTCCGGGCCGGCTCATCCGAACTTGCCGGTCAGGAAGTCCTCGGTGCGTCTGTCTTTCGGCTTCGTGAAGACGTGGTCGGTGCGGCCAACCTCGACCAGCTCGCCCAGCATCAGGAAGGCGCACCAATCGGAGACGCGGGCCGCCTGCTGCATGTTATGGGTGACGATGACCACGGTGTAGTCCTGCTTCAGCTGTCGGATGAGTTCTTCAAGCCGCGCGGTCGAGTTGGGGTCGAGGGCGGAGGCGGGTTCGTCGAGCAGGATGATCTCCGGCTCCACCGAAAGGCAGCGGGCGGTGCAGAGGCGCTGCTGCTGGCCGCCGGACAGCGAGAAGGCGTTGTCGTGGAGCCGGTCCTTGACTTCGTCCCAGAGGTTGGCGTGGCGCAGCGCCCGCTCGACGCGCTGCCGGATTTCCGAGCCGGAGCCCATTCGATGTATGCGCGGACCGAACGCGATGTTCTCGTATATCGACTTTGGAAACGGGTTCGGCTTCTGGAAGACCATGCCGACTCGCTTGCGCAGTTCGATGACGTCGGTCGAGTCGGCGAAGATGCTCTCGCCGTCGATGACGACGTCGCCGGTGACGCGGGTGCCCAGTATCAGGTCGTTCATCCGGTTGATGGTACGAAGCAGAGTGGATTTGCCGCAGCCGGACGGACCCATGATGGCAGTTACGGCGTTGGGCGGGATGGCGAACGAAACGTCTTTCAGGACGTGGTTGTCGCCGAACCAGAGATTCAGCTTCTCGACTGCTATCTTGGTTTGTCGATTGTCGACTGGCGAATGTCGGATGGGCGCTGTCATTTCCATGTCATCTCCCAAAGCCGGATACCGAGCACATTCGTCAACCGGCATTCGGGAATCGTCATTTCTCTAGACCTGCCACTTGTTGGATGATGAAGACCGCAGCCGGAAGGCAAAGGCCACACCATCAAAAGCGAGTACGAACACGAGCAACACAATGGCGGTCCCGAACGCGATCGGCCTGACTTTCATCATCTGGTCGTGCTGGGTCGAGAGTGTGAAGAGGTGGTAGGGAAGGGCCATGAACTTGCTCGTGAGTGAGTTCGGAAGCTGCCTGGTATAGTACGTGACGCCGGTGAAGAGTATCGGCGCGGTCTCGCCCATGGTGCGGGCAACTGCCAGCAGAATGCCGGTCAGGATGCCGGGGAAGGCGTAGGGCAGGACGTTGTGGCGTAGCGCCTCCCACTTGGTAGTGCCCAGCGCGAGCGCGCCTTCGCGGAACGAGCCGGGGATGGCACTGATTGCCTCCTCGGCGGTGGCGATAATCCAGGGCAGGTTCATCAGGCCGAGGGTCAGACCGGAGGCGAGAATCGAGAGTCCCAGCTTCAGGGCCGAGACGAAGAGCGCGACGCCGAACAAGCCGTACACAATTGAAGGGACGCCGGCAAGACTGCGGATGGAACTGCGGATTGCCCGAGTCAGCAGATTCACCCGCGCGTACTCAGAGAGATAGATGGCCGAGCAGACACCGACCGGAACGGAGAAGAGGAGAGAGACGAGCGTCACCAGCACGGTACCGATGATGCAGGGCCAGATGCCGCCTTCGGTCATGCCGTGGATCGGAGGCTGGGTGAGGAACCGCCAGCTTATCACGCCCAGCCCGTTGCGGAACAGGTAGTAGAACATAAGCATGATGAATCCCAGAAATATCACCAGCGGCACCGCGAGTACCCAGAAACCGAGGTTGCTGGCGAACCGGGTGCGGTGGAGCTTCCTGGCAGGAGTGGGGGATTCTGCTGTTCTCACTTGATCCCTCTCTTGGGAAAACTGGGGACAGTCCCTCGGAGCGCCTGCGTCGGACTCGGCGCGGTACAGTCCCCGTCTTCCCTCACAGCGTGAAGCTCCGTCGCTCGCGTTTGATGAGAGATTCCGCGACGAGGTTGGTGCCGAGCGCGATGAGGAAGAGTACGAACCCAAGGGCGAAGAGCGAGTAGTAGTGACTTGTGCCGAATACCGATTCGCCCAGCTCAATGGCAATCGTCGAGGTGATGGTACGGATCGGGTCGAAGAGCGAGTGCGGGATTATGGCGGCATTGCCGGCGACCATCATCACCGCCATGGTCTCTCCTACGGCTCGGCCGAACCCGAGCATCACCGCTGCGAGTATCCCGGACCGGGCTGAGGGCAGGACCACGCGGAGCGCGGTCGTCCACGGTGTGGCGCCAAGCGCATACGCAGCCTCACGGTACGAGTGAGGGACGACCCGCAGGGCGTCGTCCGACACCGAGATGATGGTCGGCAATGACATCAGTCCGAGCAGCAACCCGGCGTTGAGCAGGTTGAGACCGGAAGAGATGTGAAACGTCCGGGCAATGAAAGGGGCCAGCACCACCAGGCCGAAGAACCCGAGCACCACGGACGGGAATCCGGCGAAGAGTTCGACCAGCGTCTTGGTCGTGACCCGGACCCAGCCTTTAAGCCGTTCGGATATGAGAATGGCTGAAGCAATGCCCAGGGGCACGGCGATGACCAGGGCGATGGCCGTGCTCACGAACGACCCCAGGAACAGCGGTATCAGGCCGAACGCCGGCTTGCCGTAGGCGTCCGGGTTCCAGACTGTGCCAAAGAGGAAGTGCGTGACCGACACCTCGCGAAAGGTATGGATGCCGTTCTTCAACAGGAACAGGAGAATCCCGAGCAGGACAACCGCGGACAGCAGCGCGCAGGTCAGAAAGAGCGCGCCTGCGCCCTTGTCGGTCAGCTTACGCGAGCGGCGTCGCGGCTGTCCCATGCGTTTCATAGCCTGCAGAGGTATCCCTGACACCTCTGCAGGTTCCGAAGAAAGAGGCACCAAACTACTTGAGATTGGCTTCGTTCCTGGCTTGATAGCCCTCGGGTACCGGGTAGAAGCCCTGGTCCGCGACGATCTTCTGACCCGCGGCGCTCAACTCGAACTCGATGAAGGTCTTGGCATCGCCCTTGGCCTTGCCGTTGGTGTACTGGAACAGCGGGCGGGCCAGCGGGTAGTTGCCCGCGTCGACCGCAGCCTGGTCCAGCGGTGAGTAGAAGTTCGCACCGTCCTTGGACAGCTTCAGGACCTTGATGCCGTCCTGGCGGGCATAGCCTACACCGACGTACCCGATACCGCCCTCATCGCCCTTCACCGCTTCGACGATCTGGGCGTTGCCGTTCATCTGGCGCATCGAGGCGGCGTACTCGCCCTTGACCGCTTCGTCGCGGACGTAAACGAAGGTCCCGGAGCTGGGCTGCCGGCCGTACAGGCTGACCTTCTTGTTCGGCCCGCCGACCGCGCTCCAGTTGGTGACTTTGCCCTGGTAGAGCTGGCTGAACTGCTCGACGGTCAGTTTCTCAATCGAGTTCGACGCGTTGATGATGACGCACACGCCGTCGATGGCGATGACGTGCTCGACCGGGTTCACGCCGTTGGCGCGGGCGGTCGAAATCTCCTTGGACTTGATTGAGCGGGAGGCGTCCGCGATGTCGGTCTCGTTGCTGATGATGGCGCTGATACCGACGCCGGAACCGCCGCCGGTGACCGATACGGTGACGTCGGGACTGACCGACGAGAACGCCTCGGCCAGGTTCTGCACCAGGTTCAGCAGGGTGTCAGAGCCCCTGACCATGATCTCGCGGGCAACCAGTGTCGTGACCACTGTCGCCAGTAGTGCGATTGTGAGTAGTTTCTTCATCTTCTTCTCCTTTCGGCTGCTGCTAGTTCGCGTTCAGGACGTGGTTCCACTCGAAGCGGAACTGGGCCATGAACGTGTCGACCGGGTCCGCGCCTTCCTTGTGGGACTGCTCGCGGACCCAGGCAAGCTGAAACATGGCCGCGGGCTTCGAACCGCCGGCGCGGCGCAGGAAATACCAGTTGAACCCGGCGCCGTAGCGCGTCAGACTCTTGTCGAGGTTGACTTCAATGGCACCCTCGGCGGCTTCTTCCTTCCGTTCCCAAGTGCTGAACCGGCCGAACACTTCGAGCTTCCGGTTCATCAACGATACCACCGGGAGCAGGTCGATGCCGGACTGGGCGTAGTCCTTCGAGTTCTCGACCAGAGTCGAGTCAACCACGGTACCGGACGAGTCCTTGTTCAGCGAGTAGTAGCTGTACTCGCGGGTGTAGTTGAGCATGATGTACTCGCCGGTCAGCGATACCGGGCCGAAGGCGACCTTCGCCATCGGGGCGAGGCCGAAGCGGTTCATGTTGGCCGTGTCGCCAAGTTCGAACTTGGTGTTGTCGTTGTTGCGGCCCTTCTTGTTGTTGGCGTAGGGTGCGAGTTCCTTGGCCTTGCTGAAGACCGAGGTGCCGACCTGGACCCCGGCGAACGGGGTCAGTCTTACGTTCGCGAGCAGTTCGGGAGCGGTTGAGTTCTTTGCGCCGGTGACCTTGTAGCCTTCGCCGTTGTACGCTCCGAGCTGGAGTTCGCCCAGGCCGTTGGGAAGGAAGCCGTTGACGGTCACGCCGTAGTCGGCGCTGGCGCAGACTCCCTGCGCGTCGGCGAGAGACTTGTCCGGATGGGTGTAGTCCCAGGAGTATATCTCGCTGAAGTAGTGCTTCTGCATCCCCGCGGTCAGGACGAAGTCCGGAATCATCGGCAGGGCCATGTCCATGTAGGCTTCCTTGATTCGCACCGAGGCGCCGTCGGCGTAGCTCGATGACGACAGGAAGTCGAGAGTGAGCTTCGAGAACAACTGCTCGTTCCACCTATGACTCGCGCGGAAGTAGTTGCGCTCAATCACGGAACGGCTCGCGGTCGGGTTGGTAACATCGAACTTCTTTGACTGGTTCATGTAGCGGAACCAGCCGTTGTACTCGAGCTCTGACTGGCCAGGGTCAATGGCGTAGACAGAGCCGGCTGCCAGTATCGCCAGCAGCATGGCGACTACGGTTTTCTTCATACGATTTTCTCCTTTCATAGTCGGCGGAATTGTAGACTCCTTCGACTAAGGGCGTATAAGCCGATTGTCAGGTCTGAGTTAATCGATACAGAGGTAGAATCAGGACCGGGCGCCTGCAAAGGAGTCGCAAAAGCCTCGGTTATGGCTAACCGGAGAGGCGTCCGGGAAGCTTGTCAGATGGGAAGGAAGGCGGTAAGAGTCTTCAGGGACCCGACCGCACCCGCGACTCCGTCCTCAACGTCACTCGTTGCCCAGACCGCAGCCGAAGCCGCGGCTGGGGGAGCAGGCCGGACTATTGGAGGCGAGGCCGGGTTCTAAGCCGGTCTATTCGTCGCGGTCGTCCGGGGTTCCGTCCGGTTTGTAGCCAAGCTTGTGGTATGGATTCACGAGCGACGAGGCGACGTTCTTCAGGTGTGCGGACACGCGCTTGAGGAAGCGCAGCAGGAGGGCTCGGATGATGGCGTCGCGGCCGCACATCTGCTGCTCGGCGAGGAGCCGGTCGCTGAGCCCGTCGCAAGTGCGGGCGAGTTCGGCGTGCCGCTCCATCACCGATGCGGCGAGCTTGGCGTCACCCTCGGCATAGGCCTTGATGGTATCCTCGTACATCCTGGCGACGTCGAGCTTGATGGCCCGGACGCGGTCGATGTACGGCCCTTCGAGCTTCTCGGGGTAGTGGTGGGCGAGCTCGATGAGGTTCTTGCAGTAGTCGCCGATGCGTTCGATGTCGCCGACGATGGAGACCAGGAACAGCGCGGGGATCGAGTCCTGCTGCGGGTTGACCGCAAGGTGCTCGACGATCATTCGGCGAACCTGGACCTCCCCGTGGTTGAGCGTGCGGTCCATCGCGTAGATGTCCTCGACCTCGCATTCGTTATCCATCAGGACTCCGAGCGAATACTGGAACATCTTCTGACCGGTGCGCAGCATATCGACGCACTGACTTGTCGCCTCGTCCACGAGGGATGTTTTCTTCCAGAGCTTCAGGAGGTCGGTAATGATCATTGTGTCCTCCTCAAGAGTATAACCGCCACGAGCGGAATGGCAAAGAACACGGTGATTACGAGGAACACGGCGAAGGCCCGGTGCCGGGCGCAGAACCGGCCGAGCCAGCCCGCGAGCGTCAGCGGCACAACGCGCAGCGGGTACCAGACTATCGCGCCGAGGCCATTGAACAGGGTGTGGGCAAAGGCGACCTGCACCGCCGCGACCGAGCCGGTGACAAGAGCGGCGAGCACCGAGGTGACGGTCGTGCCGACATTCGCGCCGAGCGCGTAGGGAAAGAGCTGGCGCAACGTCAGCAGGCCCGCACCGGCCAGCGGCACGGCCATTGAAATCGTGACCGAGCTCGACTGAACAAGCGCGGTGAAGAACAGACCCAGCATGAACGCCCGACCCGCGTTGCCGAACAGATACTTGTCCAGTATGACCTCGAAACGCCGGCTGACGAGCGAACGGAGCATGTCGACCATTATCTTGAGTGCGCCGAAGAGCAGCACCAGCGCGACCGTCAGTTCAATCAGCGGCATGCGGCCGACCAGGTGGCGGATACCCTCCAGCGGCGGACCGGTGACGAACTGGAGCGGGCTCGACACCGAAAGCCCGCCGACGTCCTTGAACGTCCGGGCGAGCAGGGCCGACACGCGCGCCAACGGGTGGAATGCGACTTCCAGAGGCAACAGGACCAGCACCGAGAGAACGTTGAAGATATCGTGGACCATCGCGGCTGGGAATGCCCGCTCGAACTCCTGGCGTCGGCCGACGTGGGCGAAAGACACGAGGGTGCTCGTTACGGTCGTGCCGATGTTGGCGCCCATCACGATGGGGATGGCGTGGTTGATGTCGAGCGAGCCGCAGGCGACGAGGCCGACCACGACCGAGGTCGTCGAGGACGAACTTTGGCAGATCGAGGTCACGAGCATACCGATGAACAGACCGGTCAGCGGGGTCGCGGTCAGCGAGAAGAGAGTGTGGGCGAAGCCGGCGCCCAATCCCCTGAACCCGGCGCCCATCAACTCGATTGAAAGCAGGAAGACGTACAGCGCGGCGAGGAAAAGGATGATGCGCACGACCGTAGGGAGTCGCTTCAGGTCGGGCAGCTTCACAGGAAAGCCAGTCTAGGAAGTTGGGCCACGAGGTCAAGCCGCGCGGCCGACGTGGTTGGGTGGCCCCGGCCGGCATGGTCGGCCGCAGACTCGCAGACGCAACCGACGCAGGCGGCTTGCATGCGGCGGAGGCCGGGGTATACTCCACCTGCCCTGCATTTGTTGAGGAATGTCGGGAATCAGCGAAGTCCGAAAGCCGGTCGAATCATAGCAAGTGAAGTATATCATCCTTCTTGTGTTGGCTCTGGCCGCGGCGGCAGTCGCGGCTTCAGCCATTGGGGAGAGGCTGCCGCGGCTTGAGGCAGGCACGCTTGACGGACGCCGGCTGGTTTTGCCGGACTCGGCGGGAGGCAACATCGCCCTGATCGGGTTCGCCTACAAACGCGAGGCGCAGGACGACCTCGACTCCTGGCTCGTGCCGTTCCGGCAGGAGTACCCGCTGGCTAACGGGTTCCGTGCCTACGAGATACCGATGATGGGCCGGAAGATACCGGGTTTGCTGCGCGGGGTCATAAACATGGCGATGCGCAATGCTACGGCGAAGGAGAGCCGGCGCTGGGTCGCGCCCTACTACGGGGATACGGACGACTATTCCCGTCGGCTCGGAGTGACCGACCGCAGCCGCGTGCAGATGTTCCTGCTCGACACAGCCGGACTTGTGAGTTGGCACGCTTCGGGCCGCGCCGACAGCACCGGGCTTGAGTTGTTGAGGCTCGAAGTCGCGAAGCTCGCCGCCGGCGGGGGCGAATGACGTGCATGCTGAACTTGGTCTGAGCCATTCCAGGTCATTCGCCTCTGGGCTTGGCCTTTCTACGGAAAGGGGTCTCAAGAGGGCCAATGGAGGCGTCGATAGACGGTCAGGTCGAAGCTCGGAAAGCTGCTCGCGAAGCCGATTCGTTCATCTTACACTGCGAAGTACCCTGAGAAGTACGCCGGGAAGTACCGGCAGAGGTATCCTCAGTAGTATCGCGACTTGCACCAGCACATGTATCTGTGCTTGTATCTTTAGCTCTACCTTTACCTGAATCCTAAGTTGCTCGCGGAGTTGTGTCGCGAGAAGTTCGAGAAGTTGTTCCAGCAGTTGTTTCCCAAGTCGGACCTTTTGTCGTTCCTTTCATTGTAGGTTTCAAAGTATCGTTCATTGTTCCTTTGGATGAGTATTCAGTTGCTCCTCGATATGTAGCCCCCCAAGCGACCCCTATATGCGGTTTTCAGGTCTTGCACATGGCTTCAACCGGCGGATAATACGGAAGTTATGTTCCAAGTCCGCCTCCCACTATTTCCTCAGTTCTTTTCTGCTTGTTCCATTCGTCAATCGACAATCGAAAATCTAGAATCGGACGTATGCGCCCCTTAATCCTGACCGCGCAGACGGACGCCGTCCTTGCTTTCATCCGCAGGACCGAGTTTCCGCTTTCCGTGTACGGTCGAAGCGCGGGACGGGTCTGGCCGATGGTTCGCGGCCCGGTGAGCAAACGCATCAGCTCGTTCGGAGTGCCGGTGCACGAAGTGAACATGTACAAACGGTATGTGACCGAGCTGCTCAAGGCCTTCCGCACCGAGACCGGTGAGCCTCTGGCTCAGGCGCTCGCGCTCTGCGTGCGCAAGTGGTCAAACCTCGGCCTCGCGCCGGAGCTGCTCCAGCAGCTACTCTGCGACTGCCATCAGAAATTCCACGCCGTCGGGCACCAGATGCCGAAGCGCAGGCCGCTCGTGCCGGAGTCAAAGTCCAGACCAAGGCGCAGAAAGAAGCGGACATATGCGCAAGCGCTGGAACAGGGACGCGTCTCTCGCAGCGGCACGGCGACAATCGAAGAACAGTCGGCCGGTCATACGCGAGGCGTAGCGCAGAACCGCGACATCAGCCGGAAACTCGCGCTACTGCTCAAGGACCGTAACATTCCCGGCAAGAAGTTCATCCGCTACAACGCCTTCGCCCAGAAACTCGGCTGCCTCTCGCGCAAATATGGCGGCAAATCGCTGCAAATTGCAGCGTCCGACCTGATTGACTACTACGAGGCCAAATTCCTCGACGGCGATGTGCTCCACGCAGTCGCCGCGACGCTCTTCGGCGTGACGGACCTCGACTGAACGCCGCCCCTCC